>JADLHI010000238.1 GCA_020848895.1 Hyphomonadaceae bacterium | reverse complement strand
CCCGTCAGCACCTCGCGGCCAGACGTTATGAGCGGCCCGACAAAAGTGGCGACGAGAGCGAGCACAACCGCAGCGATGCCTGCGAAGATGACAGTGAAGCGCGGCACGCTGTTTTCAGGATCGCGCAGCGGCATGAGCGGCTGCATGCCGAGCGCCAGGAGCACCAGCGCATAGATGGCGCCGGCGGAGACGATGCCTCCGGCCACCGGCGGTGCAACGGCGGCGAACGTAGCGACAAGAATTGGCGTCGCCGAATACGCGGCGAGCCGCTTGGCATGCTCGCCATTGCGCTCGGCGCCAAAACGCGGCGCCAACCGCTCGATGATGAAGCCCGCGGCAAACACGCCCGCGATCGAAAACACCACATAGAGAACGGCCGACACGGCTTTGGCGAGCAGCGGCCCATTGAGCGCGAGACTGCCACCATAGAGGACATTCGCCGCAAAACTGACAACCGCGCCGGCCACCGCCAGCGGTGCGACGTAAGAGCCAATGAGCGGCGCATGATCCTCGGCCGCGATCCGACGCCATTCCGATTGCGGATGAACAAGAATGTTGCGGACGCGCGCGAAGAGACTTGGGCGTTCGCCGTGAAGCTCATCTGCCGCCGCCATCAGCGCTCTCCCCGCCTCATGCTAGGAGCGCTGCGCTTCGGTGCAAGCCTTAACTCACGCAGCTTGCGAGCGCGAACATCACGATGAAGGCCACCGCCGTCGCCACCGTTACCGTGGCGGCGTAGCTCAAGGCGCGATCCTCCGGCGCTTTCATAAGCACCGGCAGGCCGCGGTACATAATGTAAACCATGGCCGCGAGTGCGAAGAGCGATATCCACCAAAGCGGCGGCCACAACGAGAAAAGCCCCGAAAGAAGCGCCGGCGTGATCGAGTAGGCAGCGACCTTTTGCGCGCCGATGTCGTTGCGGTCGGCGTCGAACTGGTCGGCGAGCGTGTTGATGAGCACGCCGAGCAAGAACACCAGCGCGACAGTGACGACCCACGTCACGAAGACGCCAACGATCGCCTCGGTGATCGGGCCAACCCGGATAGGTTCGAAAATCGCCGAGCCGATGAGACCAGCGACCGGCGGAATCGCGGCAAGCGGCGCGACATAACCAATCAAGAGATTGGGAACGGTCGTCTCTTCGGCCTTGATCTGCTCCCACTCTTTCTTCGGCTCGCGCAGCAGGCCGTAGGCGCGGGTGAAGATGATCTCGGACTTGCGAACGGCTTCCTGCGCGCGCGCGCGCGCATCCTCGACGTTCAGATTGAAGCGGGCTCGCCCCCGTGGTTCGTTCTCATTGTCGGCGGTCATCGGTGACTCCGCGAATAGCGCATAGGGAGTAGCGAATAGGCGGAGGCGCCGCCACCCCATTCGCCATTCGCCACTCCCCATTCGCGCCTCATGCCTTGAACGGATCGCGCATCAGGATGACATCGTCGCGTTCTGGACTCGTCGAAACGATCGCCGCCGGGCAACCGATCAGTTCTTCGATGCGGCGAATGTACTTAATAGCGTTGGCAGGCAGATCTTTCGAGCTGCGCACGCCGCGGGTCGTCGATTGCCAGCCTTCGAGCGTTTCGTAGATCGGCGTTACCGCTTCCTGATCCTTGAGGCTCGCTGGCAGGTAGTCGAGCGTCTTGGCGCCGAGCTTGTAGCCGGTGCAGATCTTGATCTCCTTGAACCCGTCGAGCACATCGAGCTTGGTCAGCGCGATGCCGTCGATGCCAGAGAGCGCGATCGATTGGCGCACGAGCACCGAGTCAAACCAGCCGCAGCGGCGCGCGCGCCCAGTATTGGTGCCGAATTCGCGGCCAACTTCGCCGAGACGCTTACCGTTCTCGTCATGAAGCTCGGTGGGAAACGGCCCCGCGCCCACGCGCGTGGTGTAAGCCTTCACCAGACCAAGCACGTAACTGATCTTGCGCGGCCCGACGCCGGAGCCGGCCGAGGCTTGACCCGCCGCCACGTTCGATGACGTCACGAACGGGTACGTGCCGTGGTCAACATCGAGCAACATGCCTTGCGCGCCCTCAAACAGAACGCGCTTTGAATCTTCAAATGCTGCGTTGAGCACACGCCACGCCGGCTGCGCGAACGGCAGCACTTTCGGCGCGATCTCCGCGAGTTCCTTCTTCAGCGCCGCCACATCGATCTCCGGCAGATCGAGCCCGCGGCGAAGCGCATTGTGGTGCGCGGTCAGACGTTCGATCTTCCAGGCGATGGAGTCGGCATCGGCCAGATCGGCGACGCGGATGGCGCGACGGCCGACTTTATCCTCATACGCCGGCCCGATGCCGCGCTTGGTGGTGCCGATCGAGGCATCGCCTGCTTTCTCTTCGCGCGCGGCGTCAAGATCGCGGTGGAACGGCAAGATGAGCGCGGCTTGATCCGAGAGCACGAGCATCTCGGGCGTGATGTTCACGCCTTGCGCGGTGATCTTCTCGATCTCAGTCACTAGAGACCACGGATCGACGACGACGCCGTTGCCAATGATCGAAAGCTTGCCCTGCACCACGCCCGACGGCAGCAGCGCCAGCTTGTAAGTGGTGTTGCCGACAACGAGCGTATGACCGGCATTGTGACCGCCCTGAAAGCGCACCACGACGTCAGCGCGGTTGCACAACCAATCAACGATCTTGCCCTTGCCCTCGTCACCCCATTGGGCGCCGACGACGACTACGCCTGCCATGATTCACCTCGGCCGGGGTGTCGCCCAATCCGCCGTTTGGAGCAAGGCCGCCAGCGTCCCAACGCCGTCAGATCAGGCCTGCGGCGGCTGCGCGGGCGGGGTTTCCGCTGCCGGTTCCGCCGCAACCGGCGCCGCTGGACGCCACGGATCGAACGCCGCGGGCGGCCAATCGGGCGCGATAGCGGCGCTAGTCTTCGGATTGGCATCGCTCGAGTCGCGGCGGATCAATTGCTTGGCGCCCAGCGCCTCGCCGGTGCGGTAGAGAATATCCAGCAGCGCAGGATCTTTGATGTCGAGCTTGCGGAGCTTCTCCACGAGCTTCGGGCTCAAGTCTTCGCCGAGCAGCGACTCGATGTGCTCGGGCCGCCGGAACTCAGGCTCATCCACTTCCAGACGCGCGTCGTAGCGTTGGAACGTCAGCACCGGCTCACGCGATAAGAGCGGCGTCGCCGTTTGCATTTTCACCTCGGAATTGACGTACCAAGGAAAGCGCGGGTTGGAGAGCATTTGCAGCGTGGTGATCTGCTGTTGGCAGATATCGTGATTGTAGCCTTCGAGCGCCGCCATCACTTTGCTCGAATACATGAGCCTGCGGAAATCGCCGATCGGCTTGGCGCTGGAGCGGCGTTTGCGGTTTCGCTTCTCAAAGCGCTTACGCACATAGCCGGTGCCGACGGACCAGATCAGCAGCTTGTCCTCGCCGGCTTGCCAATTAAAGCCGAACGCAGGCTCAGTGACAGTCAGCAAGAGCTGCAGCGCGGGATTGTTGTTGGGGCTGACGCCGCCATCGAAGAAATGCGCATAGCCTGAGACGTTGCCGCTCTTGTTGCGCGCTAGCGGCACGCGCACGTCAGAGAAATATGTGGGCGCCGCGGCAGAGCCCTGCACGAGATCGCGCAAATAGAAATCCGAGTTCGGGATACCCTCGGTGCTTGAGTGCGCGTTGAAATAGCACCAGTCGGCATTGTTCACGACGATCCAGGCCGAGCCGCTATCGATGCGCTTGGCGTGGATAGCGAGACCGGTTTTCAGGTCTTCTGACTTGAGCTGACGATTGCCCAGATGTTCTTGCAGCGCTTGCGTCAGCGCCTTGTTCTTGAAAGCGGGGATCAGCACGCGCAGCGGTCCCGGCACTTGCGGGCGCGCAAAGATCGCCGGCAACAGCTTGAAATAAAGATCGACAACGTCGCGCACGCGCCATTCGAGCGCCAGCGTCGTGGCGATGATGGCGCCGGTGGAGGTGCCGCCGATCAGGTCGAAATAATGCGCAAGCCGGAAGTTGTCGCCCTGGCCGCTGCGCTCTGCGAGATGGCGCTCAAGCTGCGCCAGAACCCCGAGCGTCAGCAGCCCGCGTGCGCCGCCGCCGTCCAACGCCAAGATGCGTTTCGGTCCTGGCCGATTGAATCGTTCACGCAGATGAGCGCTCATGTAGCGTCCCCCTTCTGGAGCAGCTGGAATTGGCGGCGTTCGCGCCGCCGCAGATCAGTCGCGGCCGAGCTGATAGCCGATGCGAATGCCGATTTGATCGATGCCCTGATTGTGGCCGCTGCCGATGATCTGGCCGTGACTCAGGTGCTCGAAGAAAAGCTGGCCTTCCCACGGACCTTCAAAGTCGCGCGTAAGACCAATCGATGTGCGGAAGAGGTCTTCCGAACCGAGCAGCAGGTGATCCTTCGAAAAATCGACGTTCGCTTGCGACCCGCCCGGATACGGATTTTCCGTTGTGCCGTCATGGATGACGTAGCCAACGCCCGGCTCGATCGCCCAGCCTTCGGCGAAATCCCAGCGCCATTCAAGGCCGAAGCCGCCGAAGCTGGTGTCGCCGGCCGTATTCACCGAAGCCATGATGTAGGGTTGCGGCGAGCCTGCCCAATGCAAGAAGTCAGGTGAATCGAACGAGACTTGGAATTCGACGTTGGGGCCGTCTTCCTTGTCGGCGTTCTTGCAGTCGAGCACGCAAATGTTGTGCTGCATTACGCCGACATGAACTTCATTGACGCCAGCGTGCGCCTGCGGCGCGAGCGCCATAATGGCGCCGAAAGCCGCGATGCCAGCCGTAGTTCCCCGCATGTGTCGTCTCCCCAATTCGGGTCCCAACCTAGCGCGGGCGCGCCCCCGGAGGGAAGCGGTCAGTCCCGCGCCGCGTCGGGGTCGAAACGGTAGAGAAAGCGCAGGCCGACATAATCGAGGCCTTGATTCCGGCCCTTATCGAGAATCTGGCCGTGGCTCATGTGCTCCCAATACAACTGCAACCCGGCGTGATCGCCGACCTCGCGCTCCAGCGCAAACGAGGAGCGGAAAAGGTCGCGCGAGCCGAGCAACTGGTTGTCGGCTTCGAATGCGATGCCCTCGGGTGAACCTTCCGGATACGGGTTGTCGATCTCGCCGTCGTGGATGATGTAGCCAAAGCCTGGCTCGAACGCCCAGCCATCGGCGAACTCCCAACGCCAGAGCACGCCGACGCCGCCGAAATTCACGCCATCTTCGTCGGTCGCCGCGGAACCGAAGAAATACGGGCGCGGCGAGCCGATCAGGTTCAGGAGGTCGGGCGAGTTTGAGACGAACTCGAGTTCGACGTTCGCGCCTCCTTCCTTGCCTTCGACGATATCGCCGTGATCCGAGCGCACGTTGCCGACGGCGCCCATGCGAACTTCTTCGATCTCGGCGAAGGCAGGCGTCACAAGGGCCGCGACAGCCAACAACAGCGCCGAGCTGAGCCGCTTCATTTTCATGCTTCGTCCCCTCGCGCCGATACTCCGGCTGAGGACGATAACGCGCCCATACCGCCACGGTTCCTGCAGCCTTCACGCCGGCGTCACCCTGACACCGGCGCAAGGACGACGCCGGCGCTCGGCCTAGAACCGCAGCAATTTCGCGTAACGCACCTGCGGCAGCGCCTTGAGTTTCGCCATCACCGGCTCAGCCAGCGGCTGGTCGACACCGACCAGCGCGATCGCTTCAGCGCCGGCGGCCTCACGTCCAAGATGGAAAGTCGCGATGTTGATCTGCGCATCGCCCAGCAGCGTGCCTAGCGCGCCGATGAAACCGGGCTTGTCGGAATTGTTGATATAGAGCGTGTTCGGCTGGAACGGCGCCTCCAGCGCCATGCCCTTCACTTCAACGATCCGCGGCTGCCCCGCGATCACGGCGCCCGCCAACGTGCGCCAACCGCCGCCGGTCT
>JADLHI010000237.1 GCA_020848895.1 Hyphomonadaceae bacterium | reverse complement strand
CTCCATTTTATGCGGCGGGCATTATCGCTCGCGGCGGCTGGCGTGGGGCAGACTGGCGACAATCCCTCCGTTGGTTGCGTGATCGTGCGCGATGGCGTGGTGATTGCGGAGGCGCGCACGGCTGATGGCGGCCGGCCGCACGCGGAGGAGCAGGCGTTGGCGCTGGCGGATGCGCGCGGCGCTACGGCGTACATTACACTTGAGCCGTGCGCGAAGCGCTCGAACGGAACCGTCTCATGCGCGGATCGGCTCATCCAAGCCAACATCGCGCGCGTGGTCATCGGCGCCGACGATCCGCACCCCTTCGCAGCCGGTGCAGGCGTCGAGCGGCTGCGCGCGGCTGGCGTGCGGGCGGAGACGGGCGTGCTCGTGGAAGAAGTCCGCGCGCAGAATGCGGATTTCTTCGCCCGATGGTCCGAGAATTAGCGCCCGACGATCAGCGGATCGCCTTCCTTCATCAGGCCGTCGAAATATGCGATGGTTTTGGTCAGGCCGTCGCGGAGTTGAATCTTCGGCGCCCAGTTCAGAATCTCGCGCGCTTTTTCGATGTTGGGCTGACGCTGTTTCGGGTCGTCGCTCGGCAGCGGCTTGAATATTAGCTTCGATTTCGCGCCGGTGAGATCGATCACGGCTTCGGCGAGTTGCTTGATGGTGAATTCGTTCGGATTGCCAAGATTGATCGGACCTGGAAGATCGCCGTCCTTGTCCATGAAAGTGATGAACGCGTCGATGAGATCGTCGACATAGCAGAAGCTGCGCGTCTGCAGGCCATCGCCGTAAAGGGTGATGTTTTCGCCTTTGAGCGCCTGCACGATGAAATTCGACACCACGCGCCCGTCGTTCGGGTGCATGCGCGGGCCGTAGGTGTTGAAGATGCGCGCGACGCGAATGTCGGTTTTGTGCTGGCGATAATAGTCGAAGAACAACGTCTCGGCGCAACGTTTGCCTTCATCGTAGCAAGAGCGGATGCCGATTGGATTGACACGGCCCCAATACTCTTCCGGCTGCGGGTGCACATCCGGATCGCCGTACACTTCCGAAGTTGAGGCTTGGAAAATGCGCGCCTTCAACCGCTTCGCCAGCCCCAGCATGTTGATGGCGCCGTGCACGCTGGTCTTCGTCGTCTGCACGGGATCGTGCTGGTAGTGCACGGGGCTGGCTGGGCAGGCCAGATTGTAGATTTGATCGACTTCCACATAGAGCGGGAAGGTCACGTCGTGGCGCAGGAACTCGAAGTTCGGCGTGTTCAAGAGGTGCGCGACGTTGCGCTTGCGGCCCGTAAAGAGGTTGTCGGCACAGACGACATCATCGCCGCGCGCCACCAGCCGGTCGCATAGGTGCGAGCCAAGAAAGCCAGAGCCACCGGTGACAAGAATGCGCCGCTCGAACATGGCGTTTTGCCTAAGGGTGTTCGCAACCTCCGGCAAACTTCGCTGCCCCGTGACAAAGCACGTTCCTTTCGCATGCGCAGTGGCGCGCGTTCAGTGCGGCGGAGAATTATCCACAGGAGCGCTGAAGACACAGCGTTCCCCAATTACCTGCGGGTAATGGGCAAGGCGGCTTCAACTCTTGCGGCAATCCCTCCATTTGATGCGCATCAAGCGGTCGAGACTCGGGTTTGTTATTGGCCGCAACGACACGGAGAAAATCTCTAATGAAGAAAACCGCATTGCTCGCGGCCGTTGCTGCTGCGTTCATCGCCACGCCTGCGTTCGCCGGCGGCCATGTCGGCGTCACCTACGGCAACACCGATTCTGACACGACCGATGGCGATACGTGGCAGGTGGAAGGCGCTGTTGGCGGAAATAGCGGCGCTGTCGGCTACCAACTAGACGCTGGCTTCGGCAACACCGACGCTGGCAGCTCGAGCGACATCGATGACCGCACCATCGCGGGCCACCTCTACTGGCACACCGATGCTTGGAATCTCGGCGGCGTGGTCGCCACGACGAACCTTGATGGCGGCAGCACCAGCGTTGATGAAACTGTTTACGGCGTCGAAGGCAGCTTCAACCTCGCGCCGAGCGCCGTGCTCACCGGCAGCTACACGGTTGGCGAAAGCGAGTTCCTCGTGATCGATGTCGACACCTGGAACGCTGACATTGGCGTGAACTACTACTTCACCGACAACTTCCGCGTCAGCGGCAACCTCGGGACCGGCAACCTCGACTTCGGCGGTGGCGCCGACTTCGACACTTCGACGTTCGGCGTCGGCGCCGAGTGGCAGCTGTCGTCAACGCCGGTCAGCTTCACCGCTGACTGGAGCACGTTCGATGCCGACGCTTTCGGCGACTACGACACGCTGAAGGTCGGCGTTCGCTGGAACTGGGGTGGCACGCTGCGCGAGCGCGACGCCGCGACGCCGTTCGATACGCAAACGGGCCTCTATCAGCGCGTTTACGGCGTCGAATAAGATTAGCTAAGCTAGACTGGCTCTTAAGGGCGCTCCGAAAGGAGCGCCCTTCTTGCTGAGCTATTCAGCCGCGACTGCCGTTTGCTTCGCCAATTTATCGAAGGCCACCAGATCGCGAACCAGATCTTCGAGCTGATTGAACGGCACCATGTTCGGGCCATCGCTCGGCGCGTTGTCCGGATCAGGGTGAGCTTCGAGGAATACGGCTGCAACGCCAATCGCGACGGCGGCGCGCGCAAGGATCGGGACGAACTGGCGTTCGCCGCCGGAGGTGTCGCCGCGGCCGCCCGGTTGTTGCACGGAGTGCGTGGCGTCGAACACGACCGGCGCGCCAAAGCTCTTCATGATCGGCAGCGCGCGCATGTCAGAGACAAGCGTGTTGTAGCCAAACGAGGCGCCGCGCTCGCAGGCCATCACGTTCGGATTGCCGCTGCCGGTGATCTTAGCGATCACGTTCTTCATGTCCCACGGCGCCAAGAACTGGCCCTTCTTGACGTTGATCGGCTTGCCGGTTTCGGCGGCGGCGACCAGCAAATCTGTCTGGCGGCAGAGGAAGGCGGGGATTTGGAGGACATCGACGACTTCGGCGACTTCCGCGCACTGCTCGGGCAGATGCACGTCAGTGATGACCGGCACGCCAATCTTTTTGCGGATTTCCTCGAAGATCGGAGCAGACGTATCAAAACCCGCGCCGCGCTTGGTGCTGAGGCTGGAGCGGTTCGCCTTGTCGAAGCTGGTCTTGTAGATGAACCCAGCGCCGGCGCGCTTGAACACATCGCGCAGAAACTCAGCCGTTTCGAGCGCGTGCTCGCGGCTTTCAAGCTGGCACGGGCCGCAGATGAAGGTGAGCGGCAGGTTGTTGCCGATTTCGAGCGGTGTGCTCTCGACGCGCGGAATGCGGATGACGGAAGCCGGGGTCATGAGTGTCCTTCGTGGAAGGCTGACACTTAAGCTCTAGCGGCTAGCCACTCAACCTCACACGCGCGTGTGGCTGCTATGAAAAGGCTGTCAGGGATGGAGTTTTCTATCTCTGACATCGGCTCGCTCAATACTCACGCTTCCCGGCCGCAGCGGAGCGGAGAGCCGGGATCCAGGGAGTGACGGAGCGCGGTGCTTGAAGCCCCTGGGTCCCGGATCGCACCCCGGCTCAAGGCCGGGGCTGCGTCCGGGAAGCGTTGATCACTCCGCCGCTTCCGCGATTTTTAGCGAACACGGTGGTTCTTCCGCGGCGGCGCAGTGAAGGCTGCCTCCGTAGCCGTGGCGACCTTGCTGGTGCTGCTGGTGGCTGTGCCGGTGCTTGCAGTTGGCGCGGCGGTGGTTGCCTGATCCCTCCGTCCGCCCGCCTGGCGGGGCCGCTTTTCCCACGCCCGTGGTCCGCCCCTAAGCGGCCCCACTGTTTCTTTCGGACTGAGACGTCGCCCTTCGACACGCTCAGGGTGACGCAATGTTGGCTGCTGCGCCCATGTCATCCACCAGCGTCAGCCTGAACGTGTCGAAGGCGGCGTGAGTGGCCGCTATCTAAGCAGACTCTTCAGTGCAGCTTGTGGCGTCGCGCCCTCAGTGTGGATGCGGCCCCACAATCCTAAGAACAGCATCGGGTAGCGAAGCGCTTCGTGGGCTTCGTCGGTAAAGATGGCGCGAATGGTGTCGGCGTCTGCGGTGGCGCGGACGGCTTCAACTTGCGGAAGCGTTTGTGCGAGATCGGCCGTGCGCGGCGCGATCCATGATGCGACAGGAACCGTGAAACCCTTTTTCTTGGCCCATGGTTCGG
>JADLHI010000236.1 GCA_020848895.1 Hyphomonadaceae bacterium | reverse complement strand
TTGCGCTCCAGGGCGCCGCGCATTTCGCGTTCGAGCGTCAAGCGTGCAACGGCTTCGCGATCGAGCGACTGAGTATAAATCTTGACGCGCGCGGGCGCCGTGTGCGCCGCGGCCATTGCCATGCGGGCATGGCGAATGGCGGCGTCAGCGTCTTGCCCATCACGCGGCGCCAACGAAACGCCGCAGCAGGCGCCAAGCGTGAGCTTGTGGCCCCGCCAATCGAACGGCTGGTCGAGCGCGGCGTTCAGGTGCTGGGCAAAGCGCGCCGCATCCGAGGCCGATGACAAGTCCGGCGCCAGCACGCCGAACTCGGATGCACTGAGCCGCGCCGGCACGGCCTGGCGCTCGCCCTGCCCGCGCACGCGGACCACCCGGTCCACGGTGCGCACCGCCGTCACGAAGCGATCGGCGACAGCGCGCAAGACGTCGCGCGCCGCATCGGGATCGAGCGTCTGCAGCAGACGCGGCAAGCGCGTGAGCTCAATGACGATCACAGCCGCGGTCGATTGGCCCGTCTTGTTCTGCAGAATGAAATAGTCGACTTCGCGGATGAAACGATCTTGGTTCGGCAACCGCGTCACCGGATCGACGAAGGCGATCTCTTGGATCTGACGCATCGAAGCGTCGAGCCTGCCGGTCATATTGTTGAACGCGTTCGCCAGCGTTTCGAACTCGTCGCCGGTGCGCATCGTGATCGGCGCAGCTTGCCCGAGTTCACCGACCTGCTCGGCGTAGCGCGCCAGTTCGTCGAGCGGTGCAATGGCGCGCCGCACCGCCAGCGCCGTCAGCGGAATGGCCGCGAGCGCAAGACACGCGACGATGAGCAGAAACGGCGTCAGCGACGGAAACGCGTCAAACTTGTATGCGCTCGCTTCCCACATCCGCAGCGCGACGCCAATGACCTGCCCCTGGCGCACAATCGGCGCGGCGACGGTGACGGCGCCATCGCGGCCACGACTGTAAACCACTGCCTGATCGGCCAGCGCACGCGCCGAGAGTTGCGTCATGGCGGCATTGTCTGCATCCGAGCCGCCCGTCTGAGCCAACACGTTGTTGTTCGCATCGCGGATCGAAATGGCGCGAACATTGCGCTGCTGCGTCGAACCCTGGATCATCATTTCCAGAACGCGCGTGTTGCCATGCGCCATCACATCGCCGGCGCGTGAAGCCAGATACTCCGTCAAGTCGTGCGCGATGCCGATCTGCTGGCGCTCGCCCTCTGTCTGCGCGCCGAAGATGAGAATCGCGGCTGAGACGGCGGCCGTGAGCGCCATCAACGCGCTGGTGAACATCACTGCGCGCGCCTGCAAACCGTGAGGGCGGCTGAAGTCCGGGACCTTCGGCAGGCGCAAATTCATCGTCGCTCCAGGCGCGCAAGAAACCCACGCGCGCGAGCGACCCTTCACCTGTTTTGGTTAGCGCCGGCTAAAAAATTCGTCTTTTTACAGTGTGTTGCGGCCATTTTCGTCAACGCTTCAGTCATGTCGCTTAAGCAGAAGTTTCAATCGACGCGTTTGATGAAGATGTAGAATGCGCCGGCGCCGCCGTGGGCGCGATGGGCCGGCGCAAAGCCCGACACGAAGCCGCGAACGTCCCGCTCCGCGATCCACTCAGGCAAACGGCGCTTCAGAATGCCCTCCCCGCCACGGCCGACGCCGGTGATGACGATCACAGCGCGGTCTCCGCGCGCTTGCGCCGAGCGCAGGAACCGCACAAGCGCGCTCCGCCCCGTTTCTTGCGTATGACCGTGAAGATCGAGCTTGCCGCCGATCTCAAGCTTGCCGCGCCGCACACGCTTTTCGTTGCCGCGATCTTGCGGCGGCGGCGCTGGCTTCGGCCGCGGTGGCGCGACCGCGGCCTTCGGCGGCGGGTGTGCAATGCGTTTCGTCGTCCGCGGCGCCTCTGGCTCATCTGCATCGGCAGGCAGAGGACGGCGCGTCTTCACGCTTGCGGCGACGCGTCGCCACAATTTCTTTTCATCTGCAGTGAGGTCGCGCTGCTTCTTGCTCACGCCGCCTGAACGCGCGACAGCAGCCAGTTCGGATCGGACGAACGAACATTGCGCTCGAACGTCCAGCGTTCACGCGCATCGCGCACGCCAGTGGCGCCTTCCGCCAGCTCGGCTTCGAATCTGACGACGACTTGTGCGGTGTCGCCATTCATGCCGGCATCCGCGATCTCGGCGCTCTTCAGGCGCACGATTTCCGGACCGACGCCGCCCTGCGCTTCTCGCGCGTCAATCGCGGCGACGTACGAATCATAGACACGCGGCGTCAGCAAGCCGCGCAACGCGTCGCGGTCGCCCTTAGCGAAGGCGCCGACGATAAGATCGTAGGCGGCGCGCGCGCCTTGCAGGAAATAACCGGGTTCGAAGTTCGGGTCGGCGCGCTCAACGGCGGCGATGCCCGCTACGCTGACTGAAGCCGAAGGCGCGGCCGGCGTCTGCACCGGCGTGCGCGGCAGTTCGCCTTGCGCCGGCGCCGGTTCATGCCGCTCTTCGCCCGTTCGCTTACCCAGCGTCGTATACAGCCGAAACAGCACGATGCCGGCGATGAACGCCAAGACGAGAATTTGGATTGTGTCCTGTTCCAACAATCGCGCTCCAGACGGTGCGAGGTGGTATGCGAGGAATTAAGATAATGCCAACAGGCAGGTTCTACCAGCGCGGTTGCCTTGGCCGGGTTGCCGCAGCATGTTAACCGCCGATTTTTCGGGTCCCCAGCACGAGTTTCTGGCGCATGAACACGCAAAACGATGGCGCTCCGCCAGCCGATTCCCCTCACCTGCGCGTTTTGGCGCAGTACGTGAAGGACCTGTCATTCCAGAACGCGATGGGAGCGGTGGTCTCGGCCTACGAAATCCAGCCGACCATCGATATGGGCGTCGAAGTGAAGTCGCGGCCGGTCGGCGAAGGTGAAGCGACGGAAGTCGACCTCTGCATCAACGTCCAAGCCAAGCGCGGCGACCAGCCAATGTTCGCCGCTAACCTCGTCTATGCCGGCGTCTTTCAGTTCGTGAACGTGCGCCCGGATGACGTCGAACCGCTGATCTGGATCGAGTGCCCGCGCCTGCTGTTTCCGTTCGGCCGCCAGATCCTTGCGGAAGTCACACGCGAAGGCGGCTACCCGCCGCTTCTCATCAACCCGATCGATTTTACGCCGCTCTATTGGCAGGAGCTGCGCGATCGCCAGGGCCGCGGCGATGTCCCGCTCGCGGCGGCGCGCAACGGCTAACTGGCTTTCAGCCAGATCGCGCTCGGCCCTAGCTTTTC
>JADLHI010000235.1 GCA_020848895.1 Hyphomonadaceae bacterium | reverse complement strand
GCGCCGGGATCGACGCGGAGCGCAAATGTCGGACGCGTGAGCCAACGGCCCATGACATCGCGCACGGCAGCCGGCGTCACTTCGCCATAGGCGCGCAGATTGCGTTCGTAGAAATCGGGGTCACCAGCGAGCACGGTGCTGTTGGCGAGCGCGACTGTCTTGCCGCCAAAGCCGCCCACCTGCTCGATCGCGAGTACGCTTCCGAACACTTGTTGTGTCGCGACGCGCTGAATTTCATCCGCGGTTGGGCCGGTGGCGATGAAATCATCCACGATCTGGTCAAGCCGTGCTGAAACCGCCGCGGGATCGACGCCAGGTTTCACATCTACGGTGACGAAAAAGAAGCTCAACCGCTGAAACAGCAGCACGCTGGAGCTGACCGACACGGCGCTCTGCTCGTCCCGCACCAGAATGCGATCGAGACGCGAGCTGTTCAGCCCACCCAGAACCTGCGCGGCGACATCGAGTTCGAGCGTGTCGTCATGCGCCAAACCTGGCACAACCCAGGTACGATAAAGCCGCGTGTTCGATACGCGGTCATGCATCGTCTCGTCGAGACGCGCCGGCAGAGTCGGAATGTCCGCCGCGGCCGGGACGTTTGCGCGCCCGCGCGGAATTTGTCCGAAATAGCGCTGCATCAACGGCCGCGCTTCGGCGACATCGATATCGCCCGCCAGCACGATCACGGCGTTGTTCGGCCCGTAATTGTCGCGGAACCACTGCCGCACTTCTTCAAGCGACGCATCGTCCAGATCGGCCATCGAGCCGATGGTCGAGTGGCGATACGGGTGGCCTTCGGGAAACAGACGCTCAAGAACGCGATAGAACGTCATGCCATAGGGCTGGTTGTCTCCTTGGCGCTTTTCGTTCTGCACGATGCCGCGCTGCGCATCGAGGCGTTCTTGCGTGAGGGCGCCGAGCAGATAGCCCATACGCTCGCTCTCGATATAGAGGCCGCGTCCCAAGGCGGGCGTCGGCACGGTTTGGAAATAGTTGGTGCGATCGAACCAGGTGGTGCCGTTCCAATTTGTTGCGCCCATTTCGCGCAACGGCTCGATCAGGTTCGGAATGTGCTCGGTGCCGTTGAACAACATGATGTGCTCAAACAGGTGCGCGAAGCCTGCTTGCCCCGCCGGCTCGTCCTTGGAGCCGATATTGTACCAGGCCGCGATGGCCACGATCGGGGCCTTGCGATCCTCATGCACAAGCACGGTGAGACCGTTATCAAGCGTGAAGCGCTCGTAGGGAATCTCGACACCTTCGAGGAGTTCAGCGACCGTGGCCGGCTGCTCTTGACTGGCCGTTGTTGAGCTTGAGGTCGCGCAGGCGCTCAGCGCCATCGCAAACATCAACGCACCCGCAAGCGCTCGCTTCATCACCCGCTCCCCTGACCTATCGGCCTAGGCAGCGCACACGCGCGCGCGTGTCCAGCCCTTTCGCGGGCGCGAGCGACGAATGACGTGGATTGATCGGCTAGCGGCGGCGGACGACATCGGGCGCGACAGCCGGCCCGCCACCGAAAGCGCGGTAAGTGGCGATCGCGGCGCTCGCCGCCTGCTGCTCGGCGCTGATGCGCGTCAAACTTGAATCGATCAGCTGCTGCTCTGAGCGGAGCCGATCGGCCAGACTTTGGATGCCCGCCTCATAGGCGGCGCGTGAGCCGCGCGCGGTCGTCTCCGCAGCTTGCTCGGCAGCGCGCGCCGAATTCAGGCGCAGACGCCCTTGCTCAAGCGAAACAAGCGCGTTGGAGCCTTCGGCGATGGCTTGCGTCACCGTCTGACGATACTGGATCAGCGATTGATCAAACTGCGCGTCGCGCTGACGTGACACCGCAAAGCGCTGCCCCCAATCGAACAATGGCATGGAAATGAGCGGCGCGCCTGTCGCCAAGGTGATGCCTGCGCCGCTTGGGTTGCCGATCAGCGCATCCGTCACGTTGATCGCGCCGGTGAGATTGATGTGCGGCAGAAGATCGGCGCGCGCGACGCCGAGCTGGGCGGCGGCAATCAAGGTTTGCGCTTCCGCGCGCGCCACATCGGGCCGCAAGCGAAGCAGATCTGCGGGCGCTGCCGGCGCGGAGCTAAGCTCAAGATGCGGCACCGGCGCGTTATCCGCGGCCAGCTCAGTTTGGGTTTGGGCGTCCTCAGTGCCCGGCGCATGACCGCGCAGCACCGCGAGCACGTTTTCGGCGCGCCGTTCTTCGATAATCAAGCCAGGAAGGCGTGTCCGCGTGCTCTCCGCAAGCCTTCGCGCATCGGCGGCATCCGCCTCAGAGGCAAAGCCCGCACCGGCGCTCGTCGCCAAGATGCGCGCAAGTTCGTCCGACGTTTCGACGGAACGCTGCAACGCAGCGCGGCTGGCTTGCGCGGCGCGAAGATCGACGTAGGCCTGCGCGACGTCGGCAGCGAGCGCCACGCGCGCGCCGCGCAAATCGGCAAGCGCGCTCTGCGTGTTGGCGCGGGCGCCAAGGCTCGTTGCGCCGATCGAGAACAACGGAATTTCCCACGAGACCTGCGCGCCGTAGGAGCCGCTCATCGACTCACGATCGACGCCGACCGGCACTGGTCCTTCAACGAAGCGCTGATACTGACCGCTGCCGGTTGCGGTGAGCTGCGGCAAGAATTGCGTGATCGTGGAATACGAAAGCGCCCGCGCTTCCCGAACGCGCGAAACCGCCAGTTGCACGCTTGGCCCTTCGGAGAGCGCCTCGGTGACCAATCGGTTCAAGGCCGGATCGTCAAATCCCTGCCACCAATCGGTAACCGGCAATTCGGCGCCCTGGGGCGCATCGCGCCAAACGGAAGGCAACGGCGGCGCTTCGGCGCGCTCACTCGGCATGGTCACGCAGCCCGCCGCCGAGACCAGCGCGCACGCTAGCGCCACGCCCCGGACGAGGTTCCCGACTGCAGCCATTACCGATTGCTCCTCAAGCACTTAGGCGTCTGGAAAGCGTGGCCTGAGAAACTCAGGCCGCGCGAGCCATTTGGGTTTTCAGCTTGACGCCGTCCAGGCTTAACATTTAGAGAACGAACATTCGTTTTATATGCATCGCAACATCGCGACGCAAGCCGTTTCCACTCAACAACACCCTGGGGACCCTTCTTGGCCCGCCTAGCCGATCCCGAACTGGCCGAGCGCCGGCGGCGTCAAATCATGGACGCCGCCATCGCCTGTTTCCGCCGCCGCGGCTTTCACCAAGCCACGATGGCCGAGATTTGCGCCGAAGCACGCGTCAGCGCCGGCGCGCTTTATCGCTATTTCTCCAGCAAAGCCGACATTATCGGCGCCATCGCCGAAGATAAACGCGGCGACAACGATCAAGCCTTTCTGCGCGCCGCCGAAGAGCAAGGCTTCGTTCCGGCCATGTGCCTTGCGGCCCGCGGCTTCTTTGAAAAGTTCTCCGAAGGCGACGGCTCGCTCATCGCCGATATCTTCTCGGAAGCAATCCGCGACGACACGCTGGCGGCGCCGCTGCGCAAGAGCGACGCCCAGAGTGTCAAAATCTTCACGCGAGCCGTGGAGGCCGCGCAACAGCGTGGCGAAATTGACGCCAGACTTGATCCAGAAGCCGTGACCGACACCTTGTTTGCAGCACTTGAAGGCATAGGTCTCAGGCGCGCTTTTCGCCGCGACATTCATACCGAAGCCGCGGTCTCCCAATTTCGTGCGCTCGCCGAGCGCTTTCTTGAGCCACGCAAATGAACAAGCCTGACCTCCCCCAACTCGAACGCCCCGAGAGCTTGTTCAAGCGCGCAAGGGACGCCGGCGGACATGCCTTTCGCACCGCGCGCGACGCCGGAAAGCGTGTGTGGGAACGCGCCACCGATGCACCAGATCCAGGCAAGCGCCGCACAAAGATATTGTGGCTCACCGGCGGCGCCATCGCCGCGGTTATCGCCGTGCTGTTCTTCGTCAGCCGCATCGGCGGCGACGACAACATCGAAGCGCCGCCCACAACGGCGCAGGCGGTCAGCGTCATCCCAGTCGCGACGCATACGTTTGAAACCGAGGTTTCGCTGAACGGCGAAGCGCGACCGGTACGCGATATTCAAGTCGCGGCGCCGGCAACGGGCGTACGCATTCTGCAGATTCTTGTCGATGAAGGCGATTTCGTGCGCCAGGGACAAGCCATGGCGCGCCTCGATACAGCGCTCTCGACGGCGCAAACGCGCGCCGCCCAAGCGAGCGTCGCTGAAGCGGAATCGGCGGCGGTGCGTGCACGCGGCGAATATCAGCGCGCGGAATCGATCCGCGACTCCGGCGCGCTTTCAGATGAAGCGATTGAACAACGCCGCGCCGCCGCCGTGGCGGCCGATGCGCGTCTCGCGGCGGCGCGCGCGCAGCTCGCCGAGACCAACGCTCGCCTTGGCGGCGGTTATGTCCGCGCGCCCGCATCAGGCCTGGTGATCGATCGCACCGCCGAACTTGGCCGCCCTGTCGACGGACAAGTTCTCTTTCGTATCGCCGCCGACAATCGCCTCGAAGTCTCGGCGCAAGTCGCGGAGGCTGACGCACTCGCGCTGCAGGAACGCCAAGTTGCGACATTCGCGCTCGTCGACGGATCGACCGTGCAGGGCGTGCTGCGCCGCCTGCCCGCTTCGATCGACAGCCGCACGCGCACCGGTGAAGCGCTGTTCTCGCTGCCGTCAGGCTCGCGCGTGCGCGCCGGCATGTATCTGCGCGGTCGCGCTAATTTACCGCCCCGCGACGTGATCGCCGTGCCGCAAAGTTCGGTGCTGTATGACAGCGGCCAAGCTTACGTCTTTGTCGTGTCACCGGACGCAGTTCCGGTGACGGCGGACGAGCGCGCCAATCGCCGCCGGCGCGGCGCCGGCGACATCCCGCCTGAGCCGACCTATCCGGTGACCCGTCAGAATGTGCAGCTCGGCGGCCGCGATGGCGACAATGTCGAAGTTGTCTCGGGCCTGCAGATCGATCAGCGCATCGTCGGTTCGGGCGCGGCTTTCCTGCAGGAAGCCGAAGCCGTTCGCATACTGCAAACGCCGGCACCGGCCGCTGAGCAACCCGCCGCGACACAACAGAACGCACCCGCAGGCATTCGCGGACGGGAAGGCTAATCGCTCATGGCTTGGAACATCTCCGCCGGCGCGATCCGCAACCCGATCCCGCCGATCCTTCTTATTCTCGCACTGCTGTTCGCAGGGTGGACCGCCTACGGTCGCTTGCCGATCAACCAGCTTCCGAACGTCGACTTCGGCGGCTTCAGCGTTGTCGTTGCGCAGCCCGGCGCCGCCCCTGCGGAAATGGAAACACAGATCACGCAGCGCATTGAGGCGGCGCTGACATCTGTCGAGGGCGTGAAGCGGATCACGTCGACGATCTCGCCCGGCGTCTCGCAAACCATGGTCGAAATGGAGAGCGATGGCGATCTGGGCCGTGCCGTAGATGACGCGCGCGATGCGATCCAACGCATACGCTCCGATCTTCCAGCCGACATTACCGAACCGGTCGTTCAACGCATCGATGCGGCGAGTCAGCCGATTGGCTATTACGCCGTCGAAGGCGAAGGCATGACGCCCCAGGATATTTCCTGGTTCATCGATAACGATCTGCAGCGCGAATTGCTTGCGGTGCCTGGCGTCAGCGCTGTCACGCGCCTTGGCGGCGTCGATCGCGAAATCCGCGTTGAGCTCGATCCCGCCCGGATGCTGGCCTATGGCGTCTCCGCCGACCGCGTAAGCGCGCAACTTCGCTCCATCAACGCCGACCTGCCAGGCGGCCAGGCGCAGGTTTCCGGTCAGGCGCAGTCGATCCGCACGCTGGGCGGCGCGCAATCGGTCGCCGAACTCGAAAACCTCCGCATCACCGCGGCCAATGGCGAAACGGTGCGCTTGGCGGACCTCGGCAGCGTAACCGATAGCTCCAGCGATCTAAATTCGATCTCGCGCTACAATGGCCAACCCGTGGTCGGCTTCATGGTGCAGCGTTCGCGCGGCGCCTCTGAAGTTCAAGTGTTCGACCGCATGGACGCACAAATCCGCAAGATCGAAGAGCAGCGCCCGCAGCTTCACATCACGGAGATTGCATCCACCGTCGATTTCATCCGAGGCATGCATGAGAGTTCGATTCATGCGCTGATCGAGGGCGCGTTGCTCGCATGCCTTGTCGTGTTCCTGATCCTACGAGACTGGCGCGCGACATTGATCGCCGCAGCCGCGATTCCGCTCTCCATTTTCCCAACCTTCGCCGGCATCGAGATACTGGGCTTCACCCTCAACATGGTGACGTTGATCGCACTGGCGCTCGTCACGGGTGTTCTGGTCGATGACGCGATTGTCGAGATCGAGAACATCATCCGTCACATGCGCATGGGCAAGTCGGCCTATGCGGCCGCGCTGGAAGCCGCCGATGAAATCGGTCTCGCGGTCGTAGCAACCACCGGCGCCATCATCGCGGTGTTCGTGCCTGTCAGCTTCATGGAAGGAGGCATGGGTGTCTTCTTCAAGGAATTCGGGCTGACAGTCGCGATGGCGGCGTTCTTCTCGCTCATCGTCGCGCGCCTGATCACGCCAATGATGGCCGCCTTCTTCTTGAAGAACGAGGGCCACGAGGGCGAAGCCAAGCCCGGCGTCTTCACCGATGCCTATCACGACGCTCTGAGTTGGTCGATCCGCAACCCGTGGAAGACCATTGGCTTGGGGCTTGCGATCTTTATTGTGCCGCTCGGCCTGTTGTTCGCGGGCGCGATTCCAGCTGTCGTCATCCCGCGCTTTGACAACGGCATGATCCAGGCTCGTGTCGAAATTCCGCCGGGCACGCCCGTGATCGAAGCCGATCGCGTGCTGCAGCGCATGAGCCAGCGCATCCGCGAAAATCCCGAAGTGATCGGCGTGTTCACGTCGATGAACGGCGCCGACGGCTCGGCGCCCGATGCGAACATGTACATCCAACTGACGCAGCGCGACGAACGCAACCGTTCATCGTACGCGATCCAACAGGAAATGCGGCCGATCCTTTCCGAATTCGCGGACTACCGCGCTGCATTCGTACAGGACCAGGGCGGCCAGTCGGGATCCGACATTACCGTTCAATTCGTCGGCCAAGACCCAATCGCCGTGAATGCCGCCGCCGATCGCTTGGCCGCCGCCATGGGCCGCATGCCGGAATTAGCGGACGTGCGCTCGACATCGGCGCTGCGGCGTCCTGAAATTCAGGTGCACCCGCGTCAGGAAGATATGGCGCGGCTGGGCGTGACATCGGCTGCCCTCGCCTCCGCCATCCGGATCGCGACCAGCGGCGACGCCGAACAGAATCTTCCCAAGTTCGATCTCGCCGATCGCCAGATTCCGATCCGCGTGACGATGCGGCCGGATCAGCGCAGCGATCTCGACGCGTTGCGGTCCTTGCCGGTGCAATCATCGCTTGGCGCGCCGGTTCGCATTGACGCCGTGGCTGACGTGCAATTCTCACTCGGCGAAGCAACCATTGAACGCCGCGATCGTGAGCGCGCCGTGACTGTCGGCGCCAACGTCCGCCCCGGCACTCAGCTCAGTGTCGCGCAAAACGCGGTGTTCGCGCTGGACGAAGCCAAGGGTGGCCCTGGCGCGCGCCTTGCCGCGGGCGGCCAGACCGAAGACTTCGCCGAAATGACCGCGAGCTTCGGCAGCGCCATGCTGTGGGGCATCATCCTGATCTACATTGTGCTGGTGTTGCTGTTCCGCGACTTCTTCCAACCGATCACGATCATGACGGCGCTGCCCCTCTCGATCGGCGGCGCATTCCTCGGTCTCATCATCGCCAACCAACCGCTCTCGCTGTTCGCGTTCATCGGCCTGCTGATGCTCATGGGCCTTGTGACCAAGAACTCAATTCTCTTGGTCGACTTCGCGGTTGAGCGCATGCACGCGGGCATGAGCCGCAACGCGGCGCTCATGGAAGCTGGCATGAAGCGCGCGCGCCCGATCATTATGACGACGTTCGCCATGTCGGGCGGCATGATCCCCGCGGCCGCGGGTTGGGGCGTGGACGGCACGCTGCGTCAAGGCATGGGCGCGGCCGTTATCGGCGGTCTGATGCTCTCGACGCTGCTGTCGCTGGTGTTCGTGCCGGCGATGTTCGTGTTGATCGATCGCCTTGAACGTTGGGTGCAAGGCTTCCTGCCGAAGCCGACCGCTCACACCGACGAAGCAACCGCGCGGACGCCAGCTGAGTAATACAGACTGCCGGCGTCTCGCCGGCATACGCTGGAGTTGGCCGGCGAGACGCCGGCGGTCCGTATTAGCGCGAGCGGCCGCGCGCGCTCACGGGCCAGATGCCGATCAGCGTACCGTCGCGGACGACATGGTACGCGTCGTAGAGGTTCACCGTCGGATCGCAGTGCGGAACGGCAAGGCTCACATGATCGCCGATACGAAACGTGTGGTCGGGCGCGATCAGCGCGCCGTGCTCGTCACCCATGAATACGAACATTGCGACTGCAGGCGCCCCGTCCATCACGACGGGCAAGCCGCCATCGGTGGAAAGCGCTTTGAAGCCGGCATCGATAGTCGCCATCGAAGCAGAGTTAGCTGAAATCACGTGCGCATCGACGACAAGCGATGTCTCGAACGGCTTGCCGCCGCCGCCGTCCAGGTCGCAGTCATTGTACTGCTTGTCCATAAACACATACGAGCCGGCTTGTAACTCGGTGAGCACGCCAAGCTCAGCGTCGATGCGGTGCGTGCCAGTGCCGCCGCCGGTGACCACTTCCGGCGCACAACCCGCGCGCGACAACGCTTCGATCACGCGGCGCAGATAGTCTGTGCGATCCGCAATCGCGGCGCGGCGATCGGCAAATGATTCAATGTGCTGCTGGGCGCCGCAATAATACTGCACGCCGGCGAAGCGAAGCGTCTCCGCCGCAGCGATGCGCTGGGCAAGCGCCACCGCCGCCTCCGGCGTAGCTACACCCGTACGCCGAATGCCCGGATCGATATCCACCAGGACGTCGAGCGCCTTTCCCGCCGCCTTCGTTGCCGAGGCGAGCGCATCGACGTTGTCGGGATTATCGGCAACAACACGAAGCTGACCGATCTTGCCGTTGAGCGCGATCAGCCGCTCGATCGCTTGCGGCGTCACGACAGGCGAGGTGATCAGGATGTTCTGCACGCCGCCTTCGGCCAGCGCTTCCGCTTCACCGAGCTTGGCGCAACAAACACCCACGGCCCCTGCCGCCAGTTGCAGCTTGGCGATGTCGACGCTCTTGTGTGTCTTCGCGTGTGGGCGCAGCGCCATACCCTTTGTCCGCGCGAAGGCCGCCATCGCCTCTATGTTGCGCTGAAGCGCGTCGCGATCGATCACCAGAACCGGGGTGTTGAGCGCCAAGCGCGACCCCTGCCGCCCGATGAGGTGTTTGTGCAGTCCGATATCGCTCACGCCGGTCTTTCCTCGATGGCGAACACATCCATCAGGTGCGCGTTAGCGAACTTGGCGCCCGGATCGACGCTATCGCGCACCGCTTTGAACTTGGCCGCGTCCGGATAGAGCGTATCGACATCGCGCGCGGTCAGCGTGTGCCGCTTGGCCCAGTGCGGGCGCCCCCCATGAGCGCGGAAGATCGGTTCGGCCTGCGCGAACAAGTCCCGCCACGGCATCTTCGCGTATTGATGCATAGAAATCGATGCGCCGGGCGTAGCGTTGAACGGCGAAAGCCATATGTCGTCCGCAGCTGTGAGACGAAACTCAAACGGAAACGTAACGGGCAGCTTGCGTTTTTGGATCCACGCAATCGCTTCCTTCAGCGCGGCCCAGCCGTTCGCACGCGGCAGCTCGTATTCCATCTCCTCGAACCGCACACTGCGATCGGACGGGAAAATCCGATACGCCGGCCCCACGCGCCGCTGACGCACGCCCGCGCCGACAATCACGGGCTGCAAACGCCGCGTCAGCCACGGCGCAACCGAACAGATATCGCAGACGATGCGAAACGCGCGGTCGTCGATATCGTTCATCTGCTTCAGCGGCCCCTCGGCAGGAGCTGGGTTCAGAGTCTTGAGAACGACGTATTTGCCATACGGAAAAACAAAAAACTCGACGTGGCGGTTCTTCGCTGCGAGGTCGTCCCAGCGCGCTTCGACATCTTCGAGCGGATAGGTCTCGATCTTCTCTTCGAGGTGATAGGCCGGCAGCACATCGATCTCGATCTGCGTCGCGACACCTACGAGCCCTAGCGACAATCGCGCGGCCTGAAACAACTCTGGCCGTTCGCTTGCGCTACATGTGACGACCGACCCATCCGGCATCATCAGCCGGAAGCCGCGCGCCGCCGTCGACAGCGAGCCGAGTTCCGCACCGGTGCCGTGC
Source organism: Hyphomonadaceae bacterium (assembly GCA_020848895.1). Lineage (GTDB taxonomy): Bacteria > Pseudomonadota > Alphaproteobacteria > Caulobacterales > Aquidulcibacteraceae > Vitreimonas. Next base: position 1,174 of record JADLHI010000235.1, on the reverse strand, counting down.
GTGCCCGTGCCGATCGCGCCGGCCAACGCTTGGGGGTTCACGTCACCCTGATTGATGAGCGAAACGCCTTCTTCCCAAAGCGCGGCCGTGAGCTTCGCCAAACTCCAGCCGGCCGGCGCCCACACACGCGATTTATCGGCGTTGAAAGATGGACCGCCCTCCAGCCGATCGAGCGCGAGCAACGCGCCATCTGTCTCGCAGAGCGGCATAAAGGAATGGCCGGCGCCGACGACGCGCACCTTGCGTGCTTGCGCCACCAGCCCGGCCAGTTCTGCTTCAGTCTTCGGCCGTGCAAGTTGCTGCGGCGTGGCGCTAACGCTGCCGGACCAATTTTTCCACTGCATCAACGCAACATCCCTGCACGCACATGCGCGCAGGGATGCTTAAGCGTCAACCCATGCAGACGTTCAGATGCTCTCAAGACGCGAAGATACGATGCCGGCAACGATCACCGCAGCGTAGCAAGCGAACATCAGCGCCGCGAACTCATTGCTGAGCGATGGATTGATGACGTCCGAGGAAAAAAGCTCTCCGAATCTATCAATCTCATACAGGCCGACAAGGAAGCCTGGCACCGCCATAGTCGTGGCCGCTTCAGAGCGATCGTTCTGCGGCACGCCCATAATCTTCACCACAATGTATGTGAGGATGAGAAGCGCGAGGGGGAGCGTGAGGAATGCCCATGATACGCCACCCGGGCCTGGTTGAAGCGCGAGGTTTCCGAAGACGGCGAACGCCGCAGCCAACCCGATCCAAAATGCAAATCCAACAGCCATCCAGCGAACTGTCAGCGTCGTTCTGCCGCCAAGAATCACGGCGGCGTAAGAGGCGAACATCAAGATCGCGAATTCGCCCGCAAGCGAAGCATCAAGATTCGGAAAGACAAATCCAAAGCTGTTGATCTCGTAGATGCCGACCAGAAGGCCCGGCACCGCCATGATCGACGCAGCTTCAGAGCGGTCTTCCGGTGTGACCCGCATCGCCAAGAGCAGAAGATGAGTGATTGCCCAGAGCGCCAGAGGCACAATCAAGAACATCCATGTCACACCCCACGGACCCTCGCGGAACGCCCATTCCCCGACGAACCGGAACGCGAGAAGGATTGCGATCCAGACCGCAAAGCCAACCGCCATCCAACGTACGATCATGTTGGTACTCCCCTACCCGCCCGACT
>JADLHI010000234.1 GCA_020848895.1 Hyphomonadaceae bacterium | reverse complement strand
TGATGAAGGTGATCTTCATCGCCAGGAAGCCGTTGCCGGCGTACTTGATCAGCTCAGACGTGCGGCGCTCGGTGAACACCATCGGCGTTTCGTTGAGCGAGAGCGGGCGATAGAGTTGGCGCATCACATCGCGCGCGCGCTCATCGTTGGTGCCGACGACGACGCGGTCCGGGCGCTTGAAGTCGCCGATCGCCGCGCCTTCGCGCAGAAACTCCGGGTTGGACACAACGGCGAAATCGGCGCCGGGGTTCGTCTTCTTGATGATGGCTTCGACTTCATCACCCGTGCCGACCGGCACCGTCGATTTGGTGACGACCACGGTGTAGCCGTTCATCAAGCCCGCGATCTCTTCGGCGGCGGCATAGACATAAGAAAGGTCGGCGTGACCATCGCCGCGGCGCGAGGGCGTGCCTACAGCGATGAAGACGGCGTCGGCGTCGCGAATGGCTGTGCTCGGATCGGTCGTGAAGAAGAGGCGGCCTTGCTCGACGTTGTCTTTGACAAGCTCATCGAGGCCCGGTTCGAAGATCGGGATTTCGCCCTTCTGCAGGCGCGCGATCTTGCCGGCGTCTTTGTCGACGCAAGTCACGGTGTGGCCGAAATCGGCGAAGCACGCGCCGGAGACGAGGCCCACATAGCCGGTGCCGATCATGGTTACGCGCATGGTACGTCCACTCCGTTCGAGGCTTTCGCGCTTCCCCTCCCCGCGAGGGGAGGGGGCGGGGGGTGGGGTGAACCACCGGTATTCCGAGCGTTTAGCCTGCCTCTTTGTTTCCAGCTACTTCGGTTGCGGGTGCGAGGTCTGCGCCCGTTGCGCTTCACCCCACCCCCAACCCCCTCCTCTCAAGAGGAGGGGGCTTTAGATCTCCTGATTGTATTTGCCGACTTCGGCGAACTTTCCGAGACGCGGCTTCACCTCTTCGCGGAACAGCGCCTTCATGTCGGCGTCGCTGGTCATGCTTTCAACCACGACGACGAGTTCGGGCTTGTTCGATGAGGCGCGCACAAGCACCCAAGCGCCATCTTCCAGCGTGACGCGGGCGCCGTTGACGGTGTTCACATCGCGAATGTTGCGGCCGAGGATTTTGCCGCCTTCGCTGGCGAGCTTCTGATAGTCGGCGACGACGCGATCGACGATGCCGTACTTCTTCTCGTCATCGCAGTGCGGCGACATCGTCAGAGACGTGTAGCTCTTCGGTAGCGCGTTCTTCAGCTCGCTGAGCTTCTTGCCGGAGTTGCGGTCGAGCATCGCAAGCACCGCTGCTGCTGCGACGATGCCGTCGTCGTAGCCGTTCCCGAGCGGCTGGCGGAAGAAGAAGTGACCCGACTTTTCGAAGCCCGCGAGGGCGTTCAGCTCGGTGGTGCGGCGCTTGATGTAGGAGTGGCCGGTCTTCCAGTAGTCGACCTTGGCGCCGTTCGCTTTCAGCACCGGATCGATGGCGTAGAGGCCGGTGGATTTCACATCGGCCACGAACGTCGCGTTCTTGTGCCCAGCAGAGAGATCGCGCGCCAGCATGAGGCCGACTTTGTCTGCGAAGATTTCGTCGCCCTGATCATCAACGACGCCGCAGCGATCGCCGTCGCCGTCGAAGCCGAGCGCGAGATCGGCGCCATGTTTCTTCACTGCAGCCGCCATGTCGTGCAGCATTTCGCTGTCTTCGGGGTTGGCGTTGTAATGGGGGAAGGTCCAGTCGAGCGCGGTGTGCAGATCAATCACTTCGGCGCCCATGCGGCGCAGCGCGTCCGGCGCGAACGCGCCAGCCGTGCCGTTGCCGCACGCGGCGATCACTTTGATCGGGCGGCTGAGTTTCACGCGGGAGACGATGTCGGCGATGTAGCGCTCGCGCATATCTTCGACGCGCTTGTAAGCGCCGCCTGGCCGTTCCCTGAAAGCGCCAGCGAGCACGATATCGCGCAGCTTGCCCATTTCGTCCGGGCCGAAGGTGAGCGGGCGATCGGCGCCCATCTTCACGCCAGTCCAGCCATTTTCATTGTGGCTGGCCGTGACCATCGCCACGCACGGAATGTCGAGCGCGAATTGCGCGAAGTACGCGGTGGGCGAAAGCGCGAGGCCGATGTCGTTCACTTCCATGCCGGCCTGCATCAAGCCGAGTGTCAGCGCTTGCTTGATCGATTGCGAATAGAAGCGGAAGTCGTGACCCACCACGATGCGCGGCGCGACGCCGAACTCGTGGATCAGCGTGCCGAGACCAAGCCCGAGCGCTTGCACGCCGAGCAGGTTCAGCTCCGGCGGTTTGTCGTTGCCCTGAATGCCGAACCACCAGCGCGCGTCATACTCGCGAAAGCCGGTTGGCTTCACCAGCGGCAGCGCTTCGAACTCAGCGGAATTGGGCTTAAGGCTTGCGCGCGGCGCAGGCAGCATGGGCGATGTTCCAGGTCGGTAGGTCGTTGGGAAGAGTGCGGGCGGTTTGGTCGATATGGCCGTGAATTTCAATCCGCCGCTCTGTCTTAGGTGCGTGGCGTCACCCGAATACGCGTGATCTCCAGGCCGTAAGCCATATCGGTGAGGTTCGAGATGGGCCGGAGCGCGATGGCGTTAACGCTGTTTTGCGCCGGTAGCGCAAATCGAAGGGTCGCGGTTTCTGGCGGCGCGGTTTGCGTGATCCATGGCGCGGAGGGGGCATCGCCGCGCAAGCTGACGGCAAGCTGGTTGGCCGCGTTCACCGGCAGCGGATTATAGGTGACCTCGACAATAACCGGGCGGCCGTTGATTGCAGCGGCGTCCTCGGGCGTCAGCAGAATGCGCGCTCCGCTGTCTGTCGGTTGCGGCAAGGGCTGAGCGGTGGTTTGCGCCACGCGCAGGCGCAAGGCGCGGCCAAGATAGTCGCGCACCACGGTGAGTTCCTCTGCGCCCTGATCCGGCGTGTTGAAGCCTTCACCCTGATAGACCAGCCATTCGCCGTCGCGCTCGGCCGAGACCGGCGCGGGCTCGCGGGGCCACGATTGGGGGCGCAGGCTCACCACGATCGCCAAGCCGGCGATAACGATCGCCAGGGGATAGAAGAGGATCGGATGAAGCAGCCAGTGACGCATCGGCATGGGTGTAGCGTGCCCGGGGCAGGGCTTCCAAGCGGGTTCGGCTCTTGACGGGCCGGGGCGGGACTGGGAGCAAGCGGGCCATGCCTTATCTCGCACTGCTTCGCCACGGCCAGAGCCAATGGAATCTGGAAAATCGCTTCACTGGCTGGGTGGACGTGGATTTGACGCCGGCGGGTGAGGCGCAGGCGCGTCGCGCCGGTGAATTGCTGGCAGCCAGCGGGGTTCCGTTCGACAAGTTATTCACATCGGTCCAGACCCGGGCGATCCGCACCGGGTCGCTGGCGGCGGTTGCGGCGCAGTTGGCGTGGCTGCCGGTCGAGCGCGATTGGCGGCTGAACGAGCGCCACTACGGCGCGCTGACCGGGCTGAACAAGGCCGAGACCGCGGCCAAGCACGGCGAAGAGCAAGTGATGGTTTGGCGCCGCTCTTACGACGTGCCGCCGCCGCCGCTGGAGCGCGGAGGGGCGTTCGATCTCTCGAAGGATCGCCGCTACGCGGGCGTGGATGTGCCGCAGACTGAGTCCTTGAAGCTGACGCTTGAGCGCGTGCTGCCCTACTGGCGCGATGCGATCGCGCCAGATTTGAAGG
>JADLHI010000233.1 GCA_020848895.1 Hyphomonadaceae bacterium | reverse complement strand
TGCGTCATCGAGGCGTAGACGAGGTAGCCGCCAGTTGTGTGCAGCACGCCCTTCGGTTTGCCGGTCGAGCCTGAGGTGTAGAGGATGAAGAGCGGATCTTCCGCGCCCATCGGCTCGGGCGCGCACTCGGCGCTGACATCGGCGGCGGCATCTTCGTAAACAATGTCGCGGCCGTCGGTCATCGGAACGCCGGCGCCGGTGCGCGTGACGACGATGACGGTGTCGACATTGGTGGCGACGTGCGCGTGCTCTAGCGCTTCGTCCACGTTGTGTTTCAGCGGAATGATCTTGCCGCCGCGCACGCCTTCGTCGGCGGTGATCACGCACCGCGACTCGCAGTCGTTGATGCGATTGGCGAGGCTCTCGGGAGAAAAGCCGCCGAAGACCACTGAGTGCACGGCGCCGATGCGCGAGCAGGCCAGCATCGCGTACGCCGCTTCTGGAATCATCGGCATGTAGATGGTGACGCGATCGCCTTTTTTGACGTCGCGCGCTTTCAGGACGTTGGCAAAGCGGCAGACTTCGTCGTGCAGCTCGCGAAACGAGATGTGGCGCGATTGGTGCGGATCGTCGCCTTCCCAAATGATCGCGACTTGATCGGCGCGTTCGGCGAGATGGCGATCGATGCAATTGGCGGAGACGTTGAGGACGCCGTCCCAGTACCAGCGGATGTGGAAGTCGGCTTCGTTGAAGCTGGTGTCTTTGACCTTGGTGTAGGGCTTGATCCAATCGAGCCGCTGGCCGTGCACGCCCCAGAAGGCTTCCGGGTCCGCCAGCGCACTTGCGTGCATGGCGCGATACTTCACGTCATCGACGTAGGCGCGCTTGGCCCATTCCTCAGGGACGGGGATGACGACGGGATCGGACATTTGGGCGCTTCCTCTTTGTCCGGTTTTATGGACTGCCGGCGCCCTCGTCGGCAATCACCGGCGCCGGTCGGCGGGGCGCCGGCGGTCCATATTTCTTCTAGTGCGCTACCGAGGCAGCGCGTCTGAACACGGTGCGGATGGTGAAGTTGGAGACGAGCCGCCGCACGCCGGGGAGGCGCGAGAGTGTGTCTTGGTGGATGCGCTGGTAGCGGTCGTCGTCGGCGATGACGATGCGGAGGAGATAGTCGCTTTCGCCGGTCATCAGGTGGCAGTCCTGGACTTCGCGGCAGAGCGCGACGGCGCGTTCAAACTTGGCCATGGTCTCGCGGCGCTGATCTTCGAGCGTGACCGCGACGAACACGGTGGCGCTTCGGCCCAGCGCCTTTTCCGAGAGGATCGCCGCGTAGCCCTCGATGACGCCAGCGGCTTCCATGGCTTTGACGCGGCGGTGGCAGGCGGAGGGGGAAAGCCCGACGCGCTCCGCCAGGGCGGCGGCGGTGAGCACACCGTCGCGTTCGAGTTCGATGAGGATCTTGTGGTCGAAATCGTCGAGTTGGACGGGAATTTCTTGCGGCATGTGGCCTTGTACGCGGAAAGATAGGCGCACGGAACGCCGTCACGCCTACAATATCCAAGAAAAAGCGTCTCGAACGGGATATTTCCCCGCTCACGCACAATTTCCCCTCCTCTTGAGAGGAGGGGGCAGGGGGTGGGGTGAGTCACCGGCTTTAGAGGCGCGTGGCCGAGGCCGCGTCGTTTGCTCAAGGCCGGAGTTTCTCCCCGCCCCCTGCCCCCGCCCCGCGCGGGGAGGGGGTTCAACGGAGTGTTTCTCATGAAAGTCGGCTGCCCGAAGGAAATTAAGGTCCACGAATATCGTGTTGGTCTGACGCCGGAGAGCGCGGCCGAGTTGGTCCGGGCCGGCCATGAGGTGTTTCTTGAGACGAAGGCCGGCGAGGGCATCGGCGCGCCGGATAGCGTCTACGAAAAGGTGGGCGTGAAGATCCTGCCGAATGCGGACGCCGTGTTCGAGACGGCCGAGATGATCGTGAAGGTAAAAGAGCCGCAGCCGGTCGAGATCGCGCGCCTGAAGCCGCACCACACGCTGTTTACGTATCTCCATCTCGCGCCCGACCCGGCGCAGGCGGAAGGCCTGATGAAGTCGGGCGCGACGTGCATCGCGTACGAGACGGTGACCGATCGCGACGGCCGTCTGCCGCTCTTGAAGCCGATGTCGGAAGTTGCGGGCCGGATGTCGATCCAGGTTGGCGCTTACTTCTTGGAGAAGGCGCACGGCGGGCGCGGTGTGTTGTTGGGCGGCGTGCCGGGCGTGCAGCCGGCGAACGTCGTGATCCTCGGCGCCGGCGTCTCCGGTTACAATGCCGCGCAGATCGCCGTTGGCATGCGCGCGCGCGTGCAGGTGTTCGATAAGAACCCGGCGCGTCTTGAAGAACTTGACCGTGAGTTCAATGGCCGTCTGGAGACGGTGTATTCGACGTCCGCCGCCATCGCGCACGCAATCACGGAAGCCGATGTCGTGGTTGGCGCGGTGCTGGTGGCTGGCGCGGCGGCGCCGAAGCTGATCACGCGCGAAATGCTGAAGACGATGCGGCCGGGCTCAGTGCTGGTCGATATTTCGATCGACCAGGGCGGGTGCTTTGAAACCTCGAAGGCGACCACGCACAGCGAGCCGACGTTCGTGGTCGATGGCATCGTGCATTATTGCGTCGCCAATATGCCCGGCGCGGTGTCGCGGACCTCGGCATTCGCGCTGAACAACGCCACGTTGCCGTTCACGCTGGCGCTGGCCAACAAGGGTTACAAAAAAGCGCTGCAGGACGATCCGCACTTGGCGAATGGCCTTAATGTCTACGCCGGCGCGATCACGCACGAAGCGGTGGCGAAAGATCTCGGCAAGCCGTTCAAGAAGCCGGATTGGCTGAGCTAGGCGTGATGACAGCGCAGCAAAAGCTGCTCTGCGCCTTTTACGGCGTGATTGCGCTCGCTGCGCTCGGCGCGACGTGGAGCCAGAACCTGCAGTTGATGGCGCCGGGGATGGGGCCGCTCGATCCGTTTTCCGTGTTTGTCGAACAGACGCGCGTGAATGCGGCGAGCCGCTCGATCACGGTGGACATCGCGTTCTTCTTGTTGGCGGCAACGGCGTTCATGGTCATCGAAGCGCGGCGCCTGGGCGTGCGTTTCGTATGGCTCTATGTCTTGCTGAGCTTTCTGATCGCGGTCAGCGTGACGTTTCCGCTGTTCATGATCGCGCGCGAGATGCGCATCGCAGCCGCGCCGGATACGCCGGCGAAATGGTTGCTGACGGCGACTGACGTGATTGGCCTTGCTCTTGTGAGTGGTGCGGTGATCGGGTTGAGTGTCGTCGTCCTCGGCTAGCGGAGCGGACGATGCACAAGGGTTCATGCCTGTGTGGGGCGGTGCAGTTCACGGTAGCGTGCGAGCTGCCGGGTCCGGATGCGTGTCATTGCTCGCAATGCCGGAAGTCTTCGGGGCATTACTTTTCTTCGACCGATGTGCCGAAGGTCGCGCTGACGGTTGACGGTGAGGACAGGGTCACTTGGTTTCAATCGTCCGAGAAGGTCCGGCGGGGGTTTTGCGGCACGTGTGGATCGCCGCTGTTTTGGGATCCAATCTTTCGGGATTGGATCGGGGTGGCGATGGGCGCGTTTGAGGCGCCGACCGGCACGCGGCTCGCCAAGCACATCTTCACCGCCGACAAGGGCGATTACTACGACATCGGCGAGGACGGCGTGCCGCGTGACCCGCCGCGGCCGGTGGTCTGAGGGCGGTCTTAAGGTTAGCATCAGGACGGCCGGTTGAGAAAAACAACGGTGCGGCGTTCGGAGATGAACTCTGGCTGGCGCGCTTGCATGGTGAAGAGATGCGGTTTGTGTATGCCTTCGTGATGCTGGCGGCGCTGGGTGCGCCCGGCGCGCAAGCGTCCGCGCAAACGGCGGAAGATCTCAACGCGCGATGCGTTAATCTCGGTAAGAGGTTCAGCCACGACGAGCAGGTGCTTGCTTGTACGCGCCAGCTCAGCTTGCCGAACCGGACGCCGGAGCAGCAGGCGGTCGTTTACAACAACCGCGCCAATGCGTTCCGATCCAACCGCGAATATGGCTCGGCCATGGCCGACTATGACGAGGCGATCCGCCTCGATCCGACTTACGCCAATGCCTACAACAATCGCGGCATCGCCAATCGCGCCGCGGGTTTGGCCGACCGCGCCATCGCCGACTTCAACGCGGCGCTGCGCATCAATCCGGACTTCGCCAGCGCTTACGGCAATCGCGGCAGCGCTTATGCCGATCGCGGCGACCTCACACATGCGATTGGGGACTATACGCGCGCCATCGAACTCGATGCCGAGTATTCGAACGCCTACAACAATCGCGGCAATCTCTATCGTCAGCAGCGCCGCTACGATCTCGCCATAGCTGACTTCACGGCGGCGATCCGGATCAATCCGGAATACGCCGTCGCCTACAACAATCGCGGCCGCACCTATCAGGCCATGGGGGACATGACCCACGCGCTTGACGATTACGAACAGGCGCGGCGCATCGAGCCGGACAATCCGGCCTATCAAGGGTTCGGGATGCGGCAGTAGGGGCCAGGCGCCGGCGCTCCGGGGGTCTCCCAATCTCGTGCAACGCAACCTTTTCGCGAACTATGGCGTTTTCGCCGTAATCGATGCGCCAGCGATCACATCTTCGTGGCGCGCGCGTCCAAGCTGGAGCGCGCCTGCATCTTCAGCGTTGAGTCAGGCGCGCAAGGTTTAATTCACCATTGATGCACTAGTGTGAAGGCGTTCGGAGAACACCAATGCTCGAGAAACACATTGGCGAGCCTTGTCCGACCTGCCAGACGCCGCTGCAACGGCGCGCGTCGACCTTTCGCACTATCGTCGGTGATGTCGCGTTCTGCGCACGCTGCTGCTCGTCCTTCGAGCTGGCGCGCGACGAAGACGCCGCCGCCCTGGCGTTCGGACCGCCGGAATTCGCGCCGATTTGAGGCGCACGTCAGTGCTGTTTCAGTCACGGTCCGGCCCCTGCGGCGCCTGGATGTGTTAGGGTGTCCGCGCAAGAGGGGCGGACATGATTTCCAACACCATCACGATCTTTCGCACGCTGCTGACCATGCCGTTGTTTGCGCTGCTGGCGTTCGGCGGCGGTGCTTACAGCTGGTGGCCGATCGCGCTGTTTCTCGGCGCCGGCCTGCTCGACATGGTCGATGGGAAGGTGGCGCGGGCGCGTAACGAGACGAGCGCGTTTGGCGCGATGATCGATCTGATCGGCGATCGCCTGCTGACGTTTGCTGCCGTGCTGGGGTTGATCGTAGGCGGCACGCTTGCGGGCGTCCATGTGATCGCTGGGATTGTTCTGATTGCGCGCGACTTGATTGTGGCGTCGCTCAATGAAGCGCTTCCGGGAAAACTCGGGCCGCGTGTTGGATCGGCGGAGAAGGTGAAGATCGTTGCGGCGTTTTCGGCGTTGACGCTGTTGATCGCGCCGCATTTCTTTGCGCAGCAGCAGCTCGTGGGTCTTGTCGCGCTTTGGGTGGCGGCGGCGCTGACGGCGATCACCGTGGTTGGTTACTGGACGGCGGCGCTCCGGGAGTTTGCGAAGGGGTAAGCCACGAGTCTGGACCGCCGGCGCCCCCGCCGGCATTCGGTATTTCAACGCGCACTATTGCGTCAGGTTCAAACAAAGTGCCGGCGGGGGCGCCGGCGGTCCAGATGTAATCCCTTTAGGCGGGCGCGTGCTCTAGATTTGCTTCCCGGATGAGGCCGCGCATGCGATTGCCGAACGAGATGAGGCAGACTTCGCTCGGTGAGAGCGGGCCGGTGGCGTAGCTGGAGCTTTCCATGCCTTGCTGCACGCCTTCGATCAGCACCGTGTCTTCGGCGTTGACCTGGCGGTTGATGCGCCAATTGAGATAGCGCGCGGCGTTCATCTCGCGGCTTGCGCCCGGATGTACGTAGGCGATCTCGCGGATCATGGTTTGCGTGGCCGAGATCGGGATGAACTGCATGAAGTCCACCTGGTCCGGATAGATGTCGAGCGCGACGTTGGGCCAAAGTTTGTAATAGACCCAGAGGCGGCGGCGCTCTTCCGGGATGTGATCGAACGCGCCGAGCAGCTTTTGATATTGACGCTCCGGCCAGTGGTTCGACGGCGTCTCGGTCACGTAACCCCACATCTTATCGATCCAGGGTTTGGCTTCGATCTTGTAGCTGCCGGCGAGCAGGCGTGAGAGGCCAGGGTGGGCGACGGGGATGTGCATGCCGTCGGAATAATTGTCGCCGACGTTTTTCCAGTTCACGGGGCGAGGGCGTAGCGTGACGCGGCCGTTGGGCACCAGCTTCTCAAGCTCGAACGCCGCGAGTTCATCGGCGTACGGCGCCATCATCTCGGCGACGCTGGGCAGGCCTTGCGCGAAGCGGATGAAGATGAAGCCGAACGCGATCTCTTGGTCGACTGCCTTCAGGCCCATATCGTTCGCGTCGAGGCCTTCAAAGCCTTGCCATTTCGGCGCGCCGGCGAAGCCGCCGTCGAGCTTGTAGCTCCAGGCGTGATAGGGGCACACGAGCCGGTGGCCGCATGAGCCGCGCGCTTCGCTGGCGATTTTGCCGGCGCGATGGCGGCAGACATTGTGGAAGCTGCGGATCTTGCCGTCTTCGCCGCGCACGGTGACGACGCGTTCGCCGAGAATATCGAGCGTCAGATAATCGCCGGTGCTTGGAATGTCGTTGATGTGGCCGACAATGTGCCAAGCTTGGGCGAACACCTTCTCGCGCTCCAGTTCGAAGAAGCGCGGGTCGGTGTAGAGCCATGCGGGCAGGGATTGCGGGACGCTCAACAATTTCTCTCCGTCATTCCGGGGCGACCGAAGGTCGAACCCGGAACCCAAGGGCAATGCCTAGCTTTGTGACCCCCTGGGTTCCGGATCGCGCTGCGCGCGTCCGGAATGACGAAGAGCGTAGCGCCAAATCGCTTTGAATGGCCAGATCAATTGGCCCGCGGCGCCCTTGCCGATATCGTCGCGCACGCCGAGCGGGACGTTGCATGCCGATGGCACGTGATAAGTGCCGAAGGCTTGGTCGAAGAGGGAAAACACGGTGGCGAAGTTTGCGCCGGCGCCCTCCGCGTCGCGGATGTGGTGCCAACGGTGCATGGCGGGCGAAACGAAGACGCGGCCGAGCCGGCCGTAGGTCCACGGCAAGTCCATATGGATGAAGAGGCCGTAGTAGTGGCGCACGAGATTGTTGATCATCAGCGCCCAGAGCGGCAGGCCGAGCAGCGCCAGGAACGTTGTATCGACGAGCGCGGTGGTGAGGCGGTTGAGCGGATGGAAGCGCAGGCCGGTGGTCCACGTCATGTGCGTGTCGCTGTGATGGATGGCGTGCGTGGGCCAGATCAGCGCGGTGTGTTCGAAGCGGTGGCGCCAATAGGCGACGAAATCGCCGGCGAAGA
>JADLHI010000232.1 GCA_020848895.1 Hyphomonadaceae bacterium | reverse complement strand
GGCAGCGCCAGGCGCGCGAGCTTGGCCACCTTGCGGACGGTTTTTTCATCGATCGACATGGGTGCGGGCTTACTGGCGCCCGGCAGGTGGTTCAAGGGCGCGCCCGGACGCTTGGCGCCATCCGCCGCCAAAAACGGCGCCTATGGACCGCCCGCGTCTCGCCACCGCTGGCCGGCGAGGCGCCGGCAGTCCATACAAGCGCCGTTTTGCCGATCCTCGACCTTCCCGCCTTCGCCGCGGCGCTCCCGGCGCGCGCCGCCATTCTGGGCATCGATCCCGGCGAAAAGCGCATCGGCATTGCGGTCAGCGACACCACGCGCCTCATCGCCTCCTCCCTGGACACCGTCGCGCGCGGCAAATTCGCCGACGACGCGGCAGCGATTTTGAAACTCTACGACGCACGCCAATGCGCCGGCTTCGTCATCGGCCTGCCGCTGAACATGGACGGCTCGTCAGGCCCGGCCGCGCAAAGCGCCCGCGCCTTCGCGCGCAATCTCCTCTCTAAGCGCGACGCGCCGCTACTGCTCTGGGACGAGCGGCTCTCGACAGCCGCCGTCACGCGGACCTTGCTCGAAGGCGATGCGTCGCGGCGCCGGCGCGGCGAAGTCGTCGACAAGATGGCGGCGGCCTACATGCTGCAAGGCGCGATCGACGCGATGCAGGAGCGGCAAAGCGATTCCCCCTCCTCTTGAGAGGAAGGGGCTAGGGGGTGGGGTGAATCTCGATGCATGAAAGTTCGCGGCGCACAGGTGAAAACGAAATTGTCTGACTGCAGCGCATCACCCCGCCCACTGCCCCCTCCCCTCAAGGGGAGGGGGTCATGAGCAGTGTCATCGGCGAACTGCTGCCGGTCTTTATTCTGATCGTGATCGGCTACGCCGTGCGCGCGGCCGGCATCGTCACCTCCGAAGCGTTCGGGCAAGTCAACCGTTTCGGCTATTTCGTGCTCTATCCGGCGTTTCTGTTCACGCTGAGCTCCGGCGCCGATCTGAGCGGCGGCGAAGCCGGGCCGTTCATTCTGGGTATCTTGCTCGGCTTTGCCGTACTGATGCTGATCTCGCTCGCAACACGCCCACTTTATCCCGCGGAGGATGGGCCGGCGTTCACCAGCGTGTTTCAAGGCTCGGTGCGCTGGAACGGCTTTGTGTTGCTGGCGGCGGCGCCTGCGCTCTATGGCGCGTCCGGCCCGCATCTGATCGGCGTGGCGTTCGGACCGTTGGTGCTGATCGTCAACCTGGTTTGCGTGATCGTGCTGGCGCGGTGGGGGCGCAACGGCGCCAACAGTACGCGCGCCATCGTCGATCAGATCATCGCCAATCCGTTGATCCTTGGCTGCGCGGCGGGGCTGTTGGCGCAAGCGTTTCATGTGCGCGATCTGGGGCCGGTCTCGGATGTGCTGAACCTCTTGGGCCAAGCGGCGATGCCGATTGCGATTGTGTGCGTCGGCGCCGGCCTCGATTTCAAAGCCGTGCGCGCGGGGCGGGTGAAGGTGGCGACGGCGAGCGCGTTTAAGCTCATCCTCGCGCCCGCCGTGATGTGGGGCGCGGCGACTTTGGTAGGCGCCAGCCCGCTGGCGGCGGCGATCGCCGCTGGCGTGGGTTCAACGCCGACAGCGGCGGCTGGCTATACGCTGGCGCGCGAGATGGGTGGAGACCCCCAGCTTATGGCCGCGATCATCACGGCCACGACGCTGCTGTCCTTCTTCACCATGCCAATCGCGATCGCGCTGGCGCTACACTAGCGCTTGCCGAACGGCGCCACGGGTTCGCTTTGGCCGATCACCATGCTCGGATCTTCTTCGAAGCCTGGATGGTTCGTCGGATCGACGAGGTAGGTCTTTTCGTTGGCCACCGGCTCAAGCGGAGCGCGCGCATGCGTTTCCACCGCCGCCGCCTTGCCCGCGCTCAATCCCGCAACAACCGCCGCTAGCGCGATCCCCACCGGCCGCAGCGTTTGGTCTTCCTTCTTGGGGTGCGATTTCAGCATCACGCCCTCCTTCGTACTCAGCCCTCAAACCCGCCGTCCCACCATTGGAACGAAACGAGTACAGCACTGAGTCCGGGACAGCAACATGGCTGAAACGATTATCCCCGCCTTAGTGTCGCCGCGCTTGCGGCGAGTCAGACACAAGGCTTAACAAGCGCCCATGGCTCAGCGACCGACTGGCGGGAAGAAAAGCGATCAAAGCGCACGCGCCATTCGCTTTCGTCAAAAGCATCTTCTAGCCATAGCGGACTTGGATCGTTTCGAAGCCGAGAACCTGCTCGACCGGGCCGAAATGTTCGCGCCCTTGCTCGATGAGAAAATCAAGAAGCTCGACACCCTGCGCGGGCGCACGCTCATCAATCTTTTCTTCGAGAATTCCACAAGAACACAAAGCTCGTTCGAGTTGGCCGGCAAGCGCATGGGCGCCGACGTCGTCAACATGAGCGTTAAGAGTTCTAGCGTCGCCAAAGGCGAGACGCTGATCGACACAGCCGCGACGCTGAACGCGATGCGCCCAGATCTTCTGGTGGTGCGCCACGGCTCGTCCGGCGCCGCCGAGCTGCTTGCGCGCAAAGTCGATTGCGCCGTCATCAACGCGGGCGACGGCAAGCACGAACACCCAACGCAAGCTCTGCTGGACGCCTTCACCATCCGCTCGCGCCTCGGCAACATCGAAGGCCTCACGATCGCGATCTGCGGGGATGTCCTGCACAGCCGGGTCGCGCGCTCGAACGTCGCGCTGCTGACGCTGCTCGGCGCGCAGGTGCGCCTTGTCGGGCCGCCGACGCTCATGCCGGCGGGCGCGGAGAAGTGGGGCGCCAAAGTCTTTCACGATATGCGCGCGGGCCTCAAAGACGCGGACGTCGTCATGATGCTGCGCGTGCAGCGCGAACGCATGACCGGCGGCTTTTTCCCAAGCGCGCGCGAGTTCTTCTGGTTCTACGGCCTCGATGACGACAAGTTGCGCCACGCCAAACCCGGCGCGCTCGTCATGCACCCCGGCCCGATGAATCGCGGTGTTGAGATCGATAGCTCGGTTGCGGACAACCCCAATGTCTCTCTCATTGAAACGCAGGTTCGTATGGGTGTCGCCGTGCGCATGGCTGTGCTCGAAGCGCTGGCCGAGAGCGGCACGAACGAGGAGCGCAGCTAATGTGGATGTTTCTGCTCTGGTGGTGCGTGGACGATCACCTTGCCGCTGCGCTGAACGCACCGGGCTTGGGTCACCTGCCGATCTGGGTGCCCTTCATCATCGCGCTTGCGTTCTCGACGACGCTCAACGTCGCGCTGAAGAAGCGCTGGTGATGCGGAAGCTTCTTCATACGCCTCCCCTCCCCGCGAGGGGAGGGGGCAGGGGGCGGGGTGAAACTCCGACGCTGCAGAACAAACTCGAAATGCAAACCGCCCAACGTCGCGCATCACCCCACCCCCTAACCCCCTCCTCTCAAGAGGAGGGGGAATGACGCGCCCCACCCTCATCACCAACGCCAAGCTGATCGATCCTGCGAAGAACAAGATCGAGGATGGCGCCATCCTGTTTGCGGATGCGATCCTCGATGTCGGCGCTGTGAGCAGCGCGCCCGAGGGCGCGGAGATCCTCGACGCGGACGGCGCGCATGTTGCACCGGGCTTGATCGATATGCGCGTGGTCATCGGCGAACCGGGCGCCGAACACAAAGAGACGTTCAAATCCGCCGGCCGCGCGGCCGCCGCGGGCGGGGTCACCACCCTGGTGATGATGCCGAACACGACCCCGGTGCTCGACGATCAGAGCTTGATCGACTTCGTGCTCCGCCGCGGCATCGATCGCTCCGGCGGCGTGCGCATTCTTCCCG
>JADLHI010000231.1 GCA_020848895.1 Hyphomonadaceae bacterium | reverse complement strand
GTTTGCAGAGCCGTCCTGCGCCAGCGTCCCGAATTCGCAGCAAATGTCGCACGCGGCTTCCTTGACCCCCGCGCGACCCCTGCTAGTTTCCGCGCGCGCGAACGGGGGGTGCTCAAGATGAGTCGCCCCCCGTCCTCGATACTTTAGGGGGCGCGTGGACCGTTCAATGGCTGACAAAAAACCGCCCGAGGACGCCCTCTCCGATCTACGCCGGCGTGTCGACGCCGCCCGTGGCGAGGGCGGCACCACGTCCTCCCGACCGACAAGCCCAGCTGGGCTGGCGATGCGGTTCGGAGGCGAATTCGGCGCGGCGATTATCGTCGGGGCATTGCTCGGGTATGGGGCGGATTACTTTCTCCACAGCTCTCCGTGGGGATTGGTCATTGGCTTCGGACTGGGGTTCGTGGCTGGCATTGTGAACGTCGTGCGCGTGGCGCAGTCGTTCAACAAAGCCAACCCGCCGGACCCGAACGCGCCGTCCATTCCGGACGACGACGATTGAGGATTTGAGTTTTGTCGAACGACCCGATCCACCAGTTCCACGTCAACAACTACGTGAATCAGCCGCTGCAGCTGGGGCCGCTCGACGCGACGATCAACGACGCGACCGTGTTCATGGCCGCCGGCGTCGCCATGGCGGCGGGCTTCATGTGGTGGGCGATGAAGCCGGCGGCGGTGGTGCCGGGCCGCGCGCAAGTCGTCGCCGAGGGCGCGCACGATTTCATCCACAACATGGTGCGCGACGCAGCCGGCGAGGAAGGCGTCAAGAAATTCTTCCCGTTCGTGTTCACGCTCTTCATGTTCATCTTCGCGGCGAACATGATCGGCATGTTCCCGTACTTCTTCACGCCGACCAGCCAGGTGGTCATCACCGCCACCATGGCGCTGATGGTGTTCGTCACCGTCATCGTCGTGGGCTTCGCCAAGAACGGCTTGAAGTTCTTGAATCTGTTCGTGCCCCGCGGCGTGCCGTGGCCGTTGCTGCTGCTGGTGACGCCGATCGAGATCATCTCGTTCTTCTCGCGCCCGCTCTCACACGCGGTTCGTCTTTGGGCGAACGTGCTCGCGGGCCACTTGGTGCTGAAAGTGTTCGCCGGCTTCGTGCCGATGATGGCCGCCGCCGGCGCCATCGGCGTCATCGGCTCGATCTTGCCGCTCGGCATGACAGTTGCGCTCTATGCGCTCGAATTTCTGGTCGCGTTCCTGCAGGCGTACGTGTTTGCGCTACTCACCTGCATCTACCTGAACGACGCCCTTCACCCGGGCCACTAAGGCCAAAGCTAACAAGTAACTGGAGTAGGAAGACAATGGACGCTGAAGCAGCGAAACTGATTGGGGCCGGCATCGCGGCTATCGGCATGGGCGGCGCGGGCATCGGCGTCGGCATCATCTTCGGCAACTTCCTGCAAGGCGCGCTGCGCAACCCGTCGGAAGCCCCAAAGCAGTTCGGCAACCTGATCTTCGGCTTCGCCGTGACCGAAGCGCTCGGCATCTTCTCGCTGCTGATCGCGCTGCTGCTGCTGTTCGTGTTCTAATCGGAGCTTAGCTCATGGCGGCTCATCCGCCCGCAACAGTCGATCCACACGCGGCGCCTGACGCAGGTCAAGGTGCCGCGGACGCCGCCGCGCACGCCGCGGCCGCCGGCGGTCACGAAGCGAGCGGCGGATTTCCGCCGTTCGAAATCGGACTGTTCGCCAGCCAGCTCTTCTGGTTCGTCGTCACCTTCGGCGCGCTCTACCTCATCCTTTCGCGCGTTGTGCTGCCGCAAGTCGCGGCGGTGCAATCCAAGCGCGCGGGCACGATCAAGAGCGACCTCGACGAGGCGGCGCAGAAGAGCGCCGACGCCGAACAAGCGCGCGCCGACATGGAAAAAGCCGTCGCCAAGGCGCGTGCCGATGCGCGCGCCATGGTCGATGCGGCGCGGGCGGACGTCACCGCAAAGCTCACCGCCGAGCAGGAAGCCGCCGATCAGCGCCTCAGCAAGAAGATCGCAGAATCGGAAGCCAAGGTGGACGCCGAGCGCAAGAAAGCGCTGGCGGAGGTGCCGGGGATCGCCGAAGCGCTCGCGCGCGAGATCGCCGACAAGATCGCGCCGTCCGGCGCGGCCAGCGCTCCGCGTCAACGCGTGGCCGGAGAAGCCTGATGCCGCATTGGTTAGACGCCACCTTCATCGCGTTCGTCGCGTTTTCGCTGTTCTTCGCCCTGCTCCTCTATTTGAAGGTCCCGGCGATGATCCTCGGCGCGCTTGACGCGCGTTCGAACGAGATCGCCAAGGAACTGCACGAAGCGCGGCGTCTGCGCGAGGAAGCTGAAAAGCTCCACGCCGAATACGCCGCCAAGCGCGCCGCCGCCGAAGCCGAAGCCAAGGACATCGTCGCCACCGCCAAGGAGCAAGCCGCTCTGGTGGCGGAAGAGACCCGCGCTTCGATGCAAGCGGCCATGGCGCGCCGCGAGCGTCAGGCCGACGACCGCATCGCCGCCGCCGGCACGAAGGCCGCGGACGAAGTCCGCGCCGCCGCCGCCGAAGCTGCGATCGCCGCCGCCGAGAAGATGATCCGCGACCGCATGAGCGATAGCGCCCAAGCCGGCCTGGTTCAGGACGGCGCGGCAGACTTGAAGCGCAAGTTCGGCTAAAGCCACACGACATCGCGAGACAAGATTGACGGGCCGGAGCTAAGCTCCGGCCCGTTCTTCTTTGGAGACGCCGCCCATGGCCGCTCTGTCGCGCATCCTCGTTGCGCTCGTCGCGCTGCTGCACTTCGGCTTTCTGGTGCTGGAGATGTTTCTGTGGACCGGCACGATCGGCCAACGGGTCTTCGCCATGACCCCGGAATACGCCGATCAAACCGCGGTGCTGGCAGCCAACCAAGGCCTCTACAACGGCTTCCTTGCCGTCGGCCTCCTCTGGGGCGCCATCCGCGTGTCGCGTGACTTCATGATCTTCTTCCTGCTCTGCGTCATCGCCGCCGGCGTCTATGGCGGCCTCACCGCGAAACTGAGCATTCTCTACATCCAAGCCATCCCCGGCCTCATCGCGCTCCTGGCCGTGCTCGCGGCGCGCCGCACGTCACCCGCCTGATGCTTAAGACGCATCGCTTCACCGAACGCCAACTCGACCGCTTCCGCGACCTCCAACGCCTATCGTTCTCGATCCTCCAAGCCGAAGCGCGCACGCTCGAACCCGGCATGATCGAACGCGATGTCGCGCATCGTTTGGTGCAAGCCTATCGCCGCGAAGGCGTGAAGAGCTTCTTCCACTTGCCTGTCGTGCTATTCGGCGAACGCACCGCGCTCCCCGGCGCGTGGCCCGTCGGAAAATTCTTCCCAAAGAAACGCGCCGTCGCCACGAACGAGTCCATCATTTTCGACGCCTCGCCCGTGTTCGACGATTATTTCGTCGACACCTCGTTTTCGTTCTGCCTCGGCGAAAGCGAAGCGCATCGCACCATGATGCAGCGTCTCGCCGGCTTTCGCGAAAGCGTGCCCGCAGCCGTCA
The DNA here is from genome assembly GCA_020848895.1 of Hyphomonadaceae bacterium. Classification (GTDB taxonomy): domain Bacteria; phylum Pseudomonadota; class Alphaproteobacteria; order Caulobacterales; family Aquidulcibacteraceae; genus Vitreimonas. The sequence continues at coordinate 3,067 of JADLHI010000231.1, read as the reverse complement.
ACGCCGGCACAACCTTCGCGACAATCGCCGAGGACGTGAACGCGCAGATCACCAGCTTCGGTTACGATCCCGTACACGGCAAACACCCAGGCGCCGTGCTCGGTCATCGCGCCACCATGCTGCCGCGCCTGCCCTTCGTCTGGCGCGCGCAAGGCTTCGATGCGCTCTCGCTCACCTGGTTCTACGGCATGGAATACATCTCGCGCGCCAAGCTCGCGCGCTCACCGCTCTGGAACACGACGTCTACCTCAAAGCACAAGCCTTACGATGGCCTTTGGCTCGTCGAACCTCACGCAGGCGACGGCCCCACCGGCGCGAAGTGGGAAGAAATTCTTGTCATCGAAAACGGCAAAGCCCATTGGCTCGACGACGAGCCGCCGCACGTGAAGCAATGGCGCTTGATCGGCGAACACCGCGACTACGGCCCGCGCGCACTCGCCGCCGTCGGTTAATTAATGTGCGGTAGCGAGGGAGGCGCCCTAGCCTTACGCGCATGAGAATAATCGCAGCAACGGCCGCCGCTTTCTTCCTGCTTTCCGCCTCCGCCAACGCCGCGCCGGCATGCGCGCCCGAAGACAGCGCCGAACTCTGCGCTCTTGCTGCGGCCACGCTCTCCGACAATCCGCCATTCGCCCAACTCCGGAGCGAAAGCCAAGCCGACGCCGCCGCGCGCGCACAACGTCATGCGGAGCGCCGCGCACGCACGCGTGAGCTGCTCGATGCTTTGCCGGCGCCGAACTGGCGTGACCTCTACCGCGCCGGCTACATCACCGGATATGGCGACACCCGCGATGAGCGCTTACTGGCGATGGCGATCGCCATTCGCGCGCTAAGCCTCGCGCCCGACGAGCCCGACGTGCGCTTCCTCGTGGCCATGACTGTCGATAGCGTTACGCGCACATATGCTGGCGCGCAGCTCTACGGGCGCCAGAAATATTTCCAGTTCAATCCGGACACCGGCGCGACGGAAATCGCGTGCCTCCCCCAAATGCTGGATCTGCCGCCAACGGTCGGCGCTGCTTTCCATCACGTCGAGGGTTATCCGCGTTGCCCCGTGGGCGTCGGCGAAGCGCACTGAGATTGCGAACGCCTCGCACGTTTGACGGCTGCGGCGCGCAACCTTATGTAGCCTCCGTTCTCGGGGAGTAGCCGGCCGCAACGTAGAGCGGCGCCCGCGTCAACACACTTGCTGACAACAGCATGGCGCAGGCGGCGGATCAGACGATCCACTTGGCGAGACCGACGACGCAGCATTCAAGCGAGGGCCGCTTGGGCGCACGCGTCGTCGTGTCAATCGCAGGCCCCGGAAGTTCATCATGGAAGCGCTCTTAACATCCGCCGGCCTCGTCGCGATTGCGGAGATCGGCGACAAAACCCAATTGCTCGCGATCGTGCTCGCCGCGCGCTTTCGTGCGCCCGTGCCGATCATCTTGGGCATTCTGTGCGCCACGCTTCTCAATCACGCCGCGGCCGCGACTCTGGGCTATTTCATCGCCCAATGGCTGAGCGGCCAAACGTTCCAGCTTGTCGTCGGCGCCGCGTTCATGCTCATGGCCGCCTGGGCGCTCATACCCGACAAAGAGGATGGCCGCGCCGAAAAGACCGGCGCGGGCGGCGTCTTTCTCACGACGCTGATCGCGTTCTTTCTGGTCGAGATCGGCGACAAGACGCAGATCGCGACATCTCTCCTCGCCGCGCGCTTCCATGACATCGCGCTCGTCACCGCGGGTACCACGCTCGGCATGATGGCGGCGAATGTGCCGGCGGTCTTTCTCGGCGAAAGCGTGACGCGCCTGGTCCCACTCGCTTATGTCCGCGCCTCGGCCGCACTACTGCTGGCCATCACCGGCGCCGTGGTCATCGCGGCAGCGCTGATGTGACCCGCAACGCCCCGCACCGCGCCCCATCCCAATTAGCGGCGCGGCGCAGTATCACTCGGCGGCGTGCTTGGCGGCTGCGCCGGAATTTTCGCCCCGCCGCCAGCGCAGCTTTGGCTGACGCGCCGCGCGCGTGTCGTCCAGGCGGCGCATTGGCGTGAGTGTTGGCGCTTGCTTGAAAAACTCGACCTCGCCCGCCTTCACGCGCTCGGCGAGCGCGATCATTACATCGGCGAAGCGGTCGAGTTCGCGCTTGGGTTCGGTTTCTGTCGGCTCGATCAGCATCGCGCCGTGCACGACCAGCGGAAAGTAGGTCGTGAACGGGTGGTAGCCTTCGTCCAGAAGCGCCTTCGCCATGTCGATGGTTTCGACGCCCTTCGGCTTGATCGATGAATCATCGAGCAGCACTTCGTGCATGCACGGGCGTTCGCCGAACGGCGCGCTGAAATGCAGCTTCAGGCGCGCGAGCAGATAATTGGCATTCAGCACCGCGTCTTCGGCGACATGGCGCAGGCCATCGCTGCCGTGGCTCATCATGTAGGTGAGTGCGCGCGTGAACATGCCCATCTGGCCATGGAAGGCGCACATGCGGCCGAAGGCCTGCGTGCCGGCCATGTGTTCGCGGAGTTCGCGCACGCCGGCTTTGAGCACGATGTGCGGCACCGGCGCGAATGGCGCGAGCGCGGCGGAGAGCACGGTCGGACCTGCGCCCGGGCCGCCACCGCCGTGCGGTGTCGAGAACGTCTTGTGCAGGTTGATGTGCATGGCGTCGACGCCGAGATCGCCCGGACGCACTTTGCCGACGATGGCGTTGTAATTGGCGCCGTCGCAATAGAAGTACGCGCCGGCTGCGTGGATGGCGTCGGCGATGTTCTTGATCTCCGGCTCGAACAGACCGCAGGTGTTCGGGTTGGTGATCATAATGGCGGCCACATCAGGCCCGAGCTTGGCTTTCACGTCATCAAGGTGAACGCCGCCATCGTCGCGCGCCGGGATTTCGTCAACGGTGAAACCAGCAGCGGCGGCCGTCGCCGGATTGGTGCCGTGCGCGGAAGATGGCACCAGCACGCGCTTGCGGTGGCTTTCGCCGCGCGCCTGGAGCGCTGCCTTGATCGCGAGCATGCCCGCCATTTCGCCGTGCGCGCCAGCCTTCGGCGAGAGCGCCACCGCCGGCATGCCGGTGAGTGTGC
>JADLHI010000230.1 GCA_020848895.1 Hyphomonadaceae bacterium | reverse complement strand
CGATCGTTCATCTGAAGAGCGGCGGCTATATCGTCATCAACCAGGCCGAAGCGCTCGTCGCCATCGACGTCAACTCCGGCCGCGCCACCCGCGAACGCAACATCGAACAAACGGCGTTCAAGACCAATCTCGAAGCCGCCGACGAAGCCGCGCGCCAGATGCGCCTGCGCGATCTCGCCGGCCTCATCGTGATCGATTTCATCGACATGGAAGAGTCGAAGAACGATCGCGTCGTCGAGAAGCGGATGAAGGACAATCTCCGCTTCGATCGCGCCCGCGTGCAAATGGGCAAGATCAGCGGTTTTGGCCTGCTTGAACTTTCCCGCCAGCGCCGCCGCACCGGCGTGCTGGAAGGCACCAGTCACGTCTGCGAACATTGCCAAGGCTCGGGCCGCGTGCGTTCGGTGGAAAGCGCTTCGCTCGCCCTGTTGCGCGCGCTCGATGAAGCCGCCGCCAAGAAGAAGAACCGCCTCATCGAAGCACGTACCGCGTCCGACACGGCGATCTATGTTCTCAACGAAAAGCGCGACGCGCTGGCGACGATCGAGGAAAACAACAACGTCCGCGTTCGCATCGGCGCCTCGCCGGCGATGCACTCGGGCGATTTCGAACTCATCGTTCTCGACGGCGGCTTCGAAGAGGAAGCCGAAGAAGAAGCGCAGCCGACGCCGGCGCGCGGCCGGCGCGGCCAACAACAGCGACGCGATGTCGAAATCGAAGCCGAAGAAGCCGATGCGCGCGCCGCCGCCGCGAACAGCGATGAAGCCGAAGACGACGACCTTGACGCGGACGCCGACGTTGAAGCGCCGCCGCGCGTTGTGGCTGACACTGATGCCGAAGGCGACGCCAAACGCCGGCGCCGCCGTGGCCGCCGCGGCGGCAAGCGCCGCCGTGACGAGGACGGCGCCGAGACAACCGAAGCGCGCGCCGAAAGCGAAACGCCGAAGCCCGCCGCACAGCGCGAAGATCGCGCCGGCCGCAACTCAAACCGCCGCCGCCGTCGCGGCCGTGGGCGTGGCCGACGGGTCTATGAAGTCGATGGCGGCGAATGGCTGGACTTTGTCAGCGCCGACTTGAAGCACCTGACGCCGCGCCCGGAACGCCCCGCCCGCAACGGCGAGGCGCGCCCCGCGGAAGCGAAGCTCGAGGAAGCGGAAAGCATAGCGGCCCCCGCGCCCGAAGCGGAGATCATCGTCCATCCCGCGGCGGAACCGGTGACCGAAACCTACAGCGAAGCGATCAGCGCCGTGGCCGAGCCGGAAGCGCCGGTGCTCGAACCCGTCGCCGATGCGCCCGCCTACGAGCCGGACCAGGAACGTCGGGACAAATTCTTCTCGCGCCTCTCGCGCTGGTCGAAGAAAAACTGACCAACTGCTAAGGCGTAAGGCCTTGTTCCCGCCCCAAACCGGCGCTTCAACCGGTTCGGGGCGGGCAACGCGGAATCAAGGAGCGGGCATGGCCGCGTCTCTTCTCTCGACGCTTGCAACAAAGGTTGGCCGAGGCGCCGTCGGCGCCGTGGCGGCGATCAGCGCATTTGCGCTGATGTCGGCGCAAACAGCCTCAGCGCAATCGCTGATCCGCGATGCCGAGATCGAAGAGACGCTCCGGATCTACGAGAACCCGCTGATCGACGCCGCAGGCCTGCGCCGTGAAGACGTGCGCATCTATATCGTCAACGAAGACACCGTGAACGCCTTCGTGGTCAACGGTCAAAACATCTTCATCCATACCGGCCTCATCATGCGGGCCAACACGCCGAACGAGATCATCGGCGTTCTCGCGCACGAAACTGGCCACATCGCCGGCGGCCACCTCTCGCGCTCGCGCGAAGCGATGAACCAGGCGCTCGGCCCGATGCTGATTTCGATCGGCCTCGGCGTGCTCGCCATCGCCGCCGGCGCCCCCGACGCGGGCGCCGCGCTCATCGCCGGTTCGCAGGGTTTTGCGATGGCGAACTTCGTGCGCTTTACGCAAGTTCAAGAAAGCTCGGCCGACCAAGCCGGCGCCACCTTCCTCGAACAATCGGGCCAATCGGGCCGCGGCCTCATCTCCTTCTTCGACCGTCAAATCCGTCCGTTCGAGTGGCAGACGCGCCGCGCGCCGCCATGGATGATGACCCACCCCTATTCGTCCGACCGCGTCGAAGCCTTGCGCCAGCGCGTCGACAACGCCTCCAATCGCGACGTCGTCGATACCGACGACAACATCCGCCGCTTCCGCTTCATGCAGGCAAAACTCATCGGCTTCATTCGCTCCGAAGGCCAAGTGCTTGCGCGCTATCCGCTGCGCGACACCTCGCAGCCGGCCCGTTACGCCCGCGCGATCGCCTATTATCGCCAAGCCAAGCTCGATCAAGCCCGCGCCGAACTCGACATTCTGATCTCCGAAGATCCGCACAACCCCTACTTCCAGGAGCTGATGGGTCAGATTCTGTTCGAGAACGGCCATGCCGCCGAAGCCGTGCCTTATCACCAGCGTTCGCTTGAATACGCACCGGGCCAACCGCTGCTGCAGGTGAACCTGGCGCGCGCGCTCGTCGCCGCCGAGGGCCGCGACGGCACCGAAGAAGCCATCCGCCTTTTGAACGAAGCAGTGCGCAAAGAGCCGGACAACGGCTTTGCCTGGCGCGAGATGGCGTCCGCGCGCTTCGAGCGCGGCGAGGAGCCCCTGGCTGAGCTTGCTTCGGCGGAAGCGAGCTTCACCGTGGGCGATTATTCCAGCGCGCTCAATTTCGCCGAACGGGCGAGGCGCTCGCTGCCGCGCAACACCGTCGCCTATCGCCGCGCCGACGACATCGTGAATTTCGCCGGCAACGAGGTCCGCGAACGCATGCAGCGCACCGCCGGCCGTCGCAGCTGAACTTGCCGGCCCGCGCAAAAGCGGCCATGTCAGCCCCGTTGAAGCAGGAGCCTGCCGTGGTCGCGCGCCTTTTTGTTCTCCTTTGCCTGGCGCTCGCTGCCGCGCCCGCAGCTTCGGCGCAGACGTTCAACGGCCAAGAGCAAGCGGAAATCCGCGCCATCGTGCGCGAGTACCTGGTGCGCAATCCGGACGTTCTGCGCGAAGCGCTGGACGCGCTCGCCGAACGCAACACCGCCGAACGCTGGCAGCAAATCCGCAACGACCCGCGCGACTTCGCTGTTGGCCCAGCCGACGCCGCCGTCACAATCGTCGAGTTCTACGATTATCGCTGCACCTATTGTCATCACGCCATGGAATGGGTGATCGATCTCACCCGCACGCGCCGCGATCTTCGTGTTGTGTTCAAAGAACTGCCGATCCTGGGTCCCTCTTCGATGGAAGCGGCGCGCGCGGCGCTCGCCGCCCGTCCGCAGGGGCGCTATCTGCAATTCCACCAAGGCCTGATGAGCCATCCGCTCGATCAGGACCTCACCTCCGCTGACATCGACGCCATCGCGCGCCGCGCCGGCATTGACGTCACGCGCATGCGCCGCGCCATGGACGATCCGCAAATCATGCAAACGCTCGAACAAAACCGCGCCCACGCCATCGACTACAACATCAACGGCACGCCCGGCTTCGTGATCAACGGCGAACTTATCCCTGGCTTCGATCGGCCAACGCTGGAAGCACGCATTCGCGAAGCCGCCCGCGAGCGCCGCACCGCGCAACGCTAATATGGAGCGCGGGCGTCCTCGCCCGCAGCCAACGCCCCAAACAGGCGCCGGCGCTTTGTTGCGCGCACCGTCGCGGGCGGGACGCCCGCGCTCCATAAACTTCGCCGAGGCCACAGCGCAACGCTAAAGCGCAACGCTAATATGGAGCGCGGGCGTCCTCGCCCGCAGCCAACGCCCCAAACAAGCTCCAGCGCTTTGTTGCACGCACCGTCGCGGGCGGGACGCCCGCGTTCCATAAGCTAAATCCGCCCCGTCGCCGAAGCCGCGACCATCGCCACCTGACGCAAGAAGAGCGGCCGCTCCGCGCGCCCCGCGTCCAGCGCTTTCAGATAGCCCGGCGCCAGCGTCAGATACCCGATCGCCGCAAACAGCTCTTGCGGCAACGCCGGCGCCAAGGCATGCGCGTCATCGTAATGCGCGCGCGCCCGCACCCGCATCTCAGCAAAATCACCGCCATCTCGCGGCAAGGCCGAACGCCCTCTTGCCCGCCAAAACGCCGCCGCGCGCAGCAATCCCGTGTACCCCCACGCGCGCCCAGCGGCTTTGACAAACGCAGCCGGCGCCGGCGCTTCGCACTGATCGATGCTGACTTGCATCAGCACGCCGGCGGT
>JADLHI010000229.1 GCA_020848895.1 Hyphomonadaceae bacterium | reverse complement strand
GTCGAACCGCAATCGTCTGGCATCGGCGGCGGCGGCTTCATGCTTTACTACGACGCCGCAAGCGAACGCATCGGCGGCTATGACGGGCGCGAACTGGCGCCGGCTGGCGCACGCCCCGACATGTTCTTGGACTCGCGTGGGCGCCCGCTGCCATTTCTCGACGCGCAAGCGAGCGGACGCTCGATCGGCACGCCGCTGCTGATCTCGATGATGAAGCTCGCCCACGAAGATCACGGGCGCTTGCCATGGGCGCGGTTGTTTGAGCCGGCGATCCGGCTTGCGGAAAGTGGATTTGAAATTTCGCCGCGCCTAGCCGGTTTTATCGCCGTCGCCGGTGAGCGCATGCGCCTGCGCGCTGACTTCGAGGCGCGCGCGTATTTCTTCGATCGCCGCGGCAATCCGCTTCCAGTCGGGACCCTGCTGCGCAATCCAGCCTACGCCGCAACATTGCGCGCGATCGCCGAGCAAGGGCCGCGGGCGCTGAGCGAGGGACCAATCGCGGAAGCCATTGTCGCCGCCGCGCGCCGCAATCCACGCGCGGGCGCGCTGACGCTGGACGATTTGCGCAACGCGCAAGCGCGCCGGTTCGAGCCGGTGTGCGGCGCTTATCGCGTCTATCGCGTATGCTCGACCAACGCGCCGGCCTCCGGCAACGCTATGATCGCGATCCTCGGCATGTATGAACGCGCGCGCCCGCATCCGGAAGGCGCGCAGAGCGCGGACGATTGGTCGGCGTTCCTCTGGGCCAGCCGCCTCGCCTACGCAGACCGCGATTATTACATGGCCGACGATACGGTCGTGCCCGTGCCGACGACCGAACTGATCGCACCTGAATACCTCGATGCGCGCGCTCGGCTGATCGACGTCGCGCATGCGCCGACGCAAGTGAACCCCGGCATTCCGCCGGGCACCGGCGATCTTTTCGAGAGCTGGGGACGCGCCGCGAGCAACGACAACGGCACCACGCATCTTGTGATTGTCGATGCGTGGGGCAACGCGGTGTCGATGACAGCCACGGTCGAGAGCGTGTTCGGCTCGCAGCGGATGACCAACGGCTTCCTGCTGAACAATCAACTCACGGATTTTGCCTTCGAGCCCAATCTGAATGGCCGGCCGGTGGCAAATGCTGTTGCGCCGGGAAAGCGTCCGCGCTCATCGATGACGCCGACCATCGTGCTCGATCGAAACGGCGAGCTTGAATTGCTTGTCGGATCGCCCGGCGGCTCGTCCATCGTAGGCTACACGGCGCGCACCACTATAGGCATTCTGGATTGGAACCTGCCGGTGCAGGAAGCGATCAATTACGGCAACGCGACTGCCCGGACCGCCGACATCGCCACCGAAATCACGCGGCTGCCGCCGGGCATCGCCGAAGCGCTTACGGCGCGCGGTTGGAATTTGCAGCAGACATCGCTCGGCGAAGTCAGCGGCCTTCACGCCATCCGCGTGCGCGCGAACGGCACGCTCGAAGGCGGCGCCGATCCGCGGCGCGAGGGCGTTGTCCGTAGCATCGCGCCGGCGCCAGTAGCGGCGGCGGCGCGCTGACCTGACTGCGGACGCATGAACGTTTCCCTCTAGCAATGAAGCTAGACGTTGCATGTTTCGGCGGTGTTTCACACGGTTGCGTCAAGCCGGAGGCAGTATCCGGTCGATACGTCCGATCAGATTTTCGAACGGGACAAAGCCGACAACCGACTGCACGCGACTGTCGGCCGAATTGTCGCGGTCGTCGCCCATCACGAAATAGGAATTGGCCGGCACCGTAAATACAGGCGTGTTGTCCAGCTCCAGGTCGCCGCGATCCAAGGTGAGATAGCTCACGCCGTTGGGTAGCGTTTCGCGATAGACCCGTGCGTTGAAAGGCGTGCCATAGGCGTCGTTGAACGATTGCTCGCCGAGATCTTCACGCTGAACCGGTGCGCCATTGATGAAAAGAACCCCGCGGATCATTTGCACACGATCACCGGGCAGGCCGACAACGCGCTTAACGAAATCGCGGTTGGGTTCCGGTGCGGGACGGAAGGCAGCGATGTCGCCAAGAGCGGGATCACGCGCGCGCCAACGGCCGTGCGGGAGCAAATCCTCGAAGGGTGCGAAGGAAAAGCGGCTATACCCGTAACTGCTTTTGCTCACCAAGATGTAGTCGCCGACGTTGATCGTCGGCTGCATGGAGCCGGCCGGAATACGGAACGGCTGAACAACCAGCGATCGCAGCGCCATCGCCGGCGCCAACTGAATCAGAAGCGGCACAATGAAGAACGCAAGATAGCCGAACAGGCGCAGCGGTCCGGCTTTTTGAACATGCTGGCGTGGCGCAACGTATATCCAAACGCCGATGGCGACGACCACAGTGATTGCCAAACCGACATAGTCACGAAACGGAGAATTGCCGATGTCGGCCAGCACCTTTGGAATAGTGTTCGTCGCGATCATGTACGTGTAGAGCGCTGCGGCGAGCGCTACGTTTAGCACGATCAAAATGACGACGAGCCAAATCGCGGCGCGCGTACGACGCGCGTAGAAGAGACCGACGCCAGGCCCGAGAAATGTCAGCAGCGCCGCGATCCATGGGCGTACGCGCCGCTGGTTGGCCTGATCTTCCACAGCCATCAATGCCTCCCCCGGCGCAATGTTAGCACCGGAAGCGGGCGCGGCTAGCCCGCGGGCAGCGTGATGCGGAAGGTCGTGCCTTCGGCGCCGGTGCGGGTGAGTTCGAGTTCACCGCCCATCGAGCGCGTAAGCTCACGCGCAATGGCGAGGCCGAGGCCAGAGCCACCCGCTTCCGGCGCAGCCGAAACCCACGGTTCGAACAGACGCCCGCGCAAGTTCTCGCGCACGCCTGGGCCGTGATCGATGACGTCGATCTCGCAGCGCCCCTCGGACCGCACGGCGCGCAACACAAGTTCCTTGTCGCGCCGCGTGTGCTCTTTCATGGCTTGCGCGGCATTGCGGATCAGGTTGCCGAGAATGCGATGCAAATGATCGGGGTCGGCGATACAGGCGAGCCCGCGCTCGATATCGAGCTTATATTCAACGCCGGCAAAGCCGATCAGCGATTCGGCCGCCGCCTCTTCGGCAGCTTCGGCGACATCGACCTTTTGCAGCACGGGCGGATCTTCATCGGCGCGGCCGTATTTGAGCGTCGAAGCCGCAAGTCCGGCGGCGCGATCGATGGTGCGCTCGAGGCGCGGCGCGAGTTGGCGAACGGTGGGGTCCTCCGATTGCGCCAAGCGGTCCGCCACCAATTGCGCGGTCGACAGCATGTTGCGCAGATCGTGGCCGATGCGCGCGACCGCGGCGCCGAGCGCTGCAAGGCGTTCATTTTGGCGCAGCGCATTGCGGACCTGCTCAGCCATATCGGCCGCCGCGCGCTGTGCGCGGCCGATCTCGTCGCTCCGTTGGCTGCGCGGGAAGGCGATCGACACATCTTCGGGTTTGTCGCGAAAGCGCTCAATGGCTTCGGTGAGATCGCTCATTGGACGCACGAAAGCAGCACTCAGCGTCAAATAGATGAGCGTGCCTGCCGCTAGCAGTATGAGCATCGACACACGGGCGAAGCGCTCGGCAAATCGGCTCACCGCGTATTTCAGCGGCGCTTCAGACAAAACGATCTCGACGAACTCGCCGCTTTCGAAGCGCGGCCGCGCGAGCACGCGCAACACGCGCCCCGGCGGCGCGAAGAACGTATCCACCGCCCAGCGGAAACGCTGCCAGCCGCTCGCCTGCATATAATCGTAGACCACCAGGTCTTCGTCGTTGGGCGCGTTGGGCGCTTCGAGCAGCAGAATGCGCTCACCTTCGCGCTGGATCGCGACGCGCTGCACGCCTGAATTTATGAGGTCGTATTCGAGCGGCTGGGTGACGGTTTCGTCTTCCAACGAAACCTCAAGCGCCAAGGCGGCGATCTGGGCCAAGTTCATGCGCTCGCGCAGCCAGCCTTCGTGGAAGCCCGCAAGCGCCGGCGCAAAGACGAAAATCTCGCCGGCGATCACCGCCAAGGCGGTCAGCCCCAGCAGGCGGCCAGCGAGGCTGTCGACGAATTCCCGGACGCGCCGCCAAGGGCCGCTATTGCGCGCGGAATCGTCAGGGAGGCTCATTCTGGCAATGCCCTACCGCAGACTCCGGGTTTTTGTCAGGCGCGGGGTCCGTTTCGGAACCAAACCGCGAATTCATGCCGCTGGGACCGCAAGGAGAGCCTAGGCTTATCCACATCGTCGGCACGGGGAACTTTCCAGGCCGCCGGCGACTGAGAGACGCTGCGCTCCCGCCTCCCTCCCAAGGAAGGAGCCTCTCTATGTATTCTCGCTTCAAGCCGCCGAGCCGGCGGGCGATCTGGTTTTTGGGGTCGCTTTGGGCCGTTGCGATCGTGTTTCTGATAGCGAGGGCGTTTGTCCCGGCCTGATCGCCTTGACGCTCAACAGGGGCTGGGGTAATCCCCGCCCCTTCATTTTCTGGCCCGGCGCGGGCCCCCTAAGTATTGAGGCGTTGTCGTGAGCACCAAGCGGACCTACCAGCCCAGCCGGCTCGTTCGTAAGCGCCGCCACGGCTTCCGCGCCCGTATGGCCACCAAGGGCGGCCAAAAAGTGCTGTCGCGCCGCCGCGCCAAGGGCCGCAAGAAGCTCTCTGCTTAATTGAGGCAGTGGGCAATCGGCGGTAGGCAGTAGGCCTGCTGCGGCCCTTCTACTGCCTATTCCCATTGCCTACTGCCCGCCCCATCCAACGCCTCACCAAACGCGCCCAATTCCTATTCGTGCGCGCGGGCTTTCGCGCGTCGCGGCCCGCTGTCCTGGTTGAGGCGCGCCGGCGCGAGGCCGCTGGCGCCATCGGACTTGGCTTTACCGCGTCCAAGAAGGTCGGCGGCGCGGTCGCGCGCAACCGTGCGAAACGTCGTCTGCGCGAGGCGGCTCGTCGCCTTCTGCCTGAACTCGGCCTTGCCGGCGTCGACTATGTCTTGGTGGCGCGGCAACAGACCCCATCTGCCGCTTGGCCTGCTTTGCTTGACGATCTTGGAAACGCGCTGATAAGGCTCCGCGCCGATCTGGAAGCCCCTGGCGGGCCGGCGAAACGCGCCAAAGCTCCCGCAAAATCAACCGAAAGCGACTGAAGTCAGATGCAGAATCCAGGCGGCGGCATGGGTCCGAACGAGACCCGCAACGTCATCCTCGCCCTCGTGCTTTCGGCCGCGATCTTCGCGGGCTTCGAGTTTTTCTATAACGGGCCGGCGCGTGAGCGGCTGCAGGCGCAGGAGCGCGCGCAAGCCGAGCTGCAACAAGCGCAACAGCAGCAACAAGCGAGCGCGACCGACACCACCGATGGCGCAGCCGCGACAACGCCGGCGGCAACGGCGTCCGGACCGGTGGCGCGCGCTGAGGCGCTTGGCGCAGCCGCGGGTCGGGTGGCGATCGATTCAACCGAGGTCGATGGCTCGATTTCGCTGCAGGGCGCGCGGATCGATGATCTCAGCCTGCGCCAATATCGCGAGACGATGGATCCCAACAGCGCCGAGATCACGCTGCTGTCGCCGATCAATACGCAATACGGCCACGATGCATTTTTCGGTTGGGAAGCGCAGAACGGCGATGCGACCTCAGCCCTCTCGGACGCGCGCAGTCAGTGGACCGCGGCGGAAGGCTCGCGGCTGACGCCAACGACGCCAGTCACGCTGACATTCGACGCCGGCGACGGGCGCACGATCCAGCGGACGATTTCGATCGATGAGCACTTCATGTTCACGATCAGAGACGTCGTTCATAACGGCACTGGCGCGCCAATCAGCGTGCGACCGTTCGGGACGGTGCGCCGCGACGGACTGCCCGAGCATTACAAGAATTTGCCGATCGTCCATCAAGGCCTGATCGGCGCCGTCGGCCCCGACAACAATCCCCGCCAGGATAGCTTCCGGACCGCGGACAAGCATGCGCGCGACCGGGTGCGTGGACGCGTCGGCGAAGATCAGCGGCTGCGTGATTTCACCGTTCAAGGCGGCTGGCTCGGCATCACCGAGCACTATTGGCTGACAGCGATCATCCCGGACCAAAACGAGCGCATCTCCGGCTATTTCGACTCGCGCACCATCGACAACCGCAACGACTATCTCGCCGCCTATCGCGGCGAATGGCGAGAAATTCCGGCCGGCGGCGAAGTCACCTACACGCAGCGTCTGTTCGCTGGCGCCAAGCGCTACGAACTGGTGCGCGACTATCAAGCCGGCGGCGAAGCGGCAGGCGGCGGCGCGCCGATTGCACGCTTCGATCACGCGATCGACTGGGGCAATTTCTGGTTTTTGACGCGCCCGTTCTTCGCGATGCTGCACTGGTTCGGGCAAATCTTCGCCGGCTGGGGCGTCACGTTCAATTTCGGCCTCGCGATCTTAGCGTCGACGGTTGTCATCAAATTGCTGATGTTCCCGCTCGTCTATCAGTCGTTCAAATCAATGGCGAAGATGCGCGGCTTGCAGCCGAAGATGAAAGAGATTCAAGAGCGCTACGCCGCCGACAAACAGCGCCAGCAGCAGGAAATCCTGAAGCTCTATCAAACCGAGAAGATCAATCCGGTCGCCGGCTGCGTGCCGATCCTGATGCAGATCCCGGTGTTCTTCGCGCTCTATAAGACGCTGACCGTGACGATCGAAATGCGTCACGCGCCATTCGTGGGCTGGATTCACGATCTTTCGGCGCGCGACCCAACCTCTCTGTTCAATCTGTTCGGTTTGCTGCCGTATGACGTATCGGGCCTTTTTGCTGGCGCCTTGGTGATCGGCGTTTGGCCGATCCTCTACGGTGTCTCGATGCTGGCGCTGCAGGCGCTTTCACCGCCGCCGACAGATCCGATGCAGGCGCAAATCTTCCGCTTCCTGCCAGTGCTTTTCGCCGTGATGTTCGCCGCATTCCCTGCGGGCCTGGTCATCTACTGGACGTGGTCGAACTCGCTTTCGATCCTGCAGCAATACGTCATCATGCGCAGGCAAGGCGTGGAGACGCAGCTCGATAAGTTTTTGGCAAAACGGCTGAAACCGAGCGCGGCAGAATAAATCTCCGTCATCCCGGACACGCGGCGCGCGTGATCCGGGACCCAGGGGATCGTAGAGCGAGTGTGTTGGCCCCTGGGTCCCGGGGTCTCCCCCGGCTCAAGGCCGGGGTCGCCCGGGATGACGGTGTGAAAATGACTCCGGAAGAAGAAGCCGAAGCTGAACGCATCGAGCGCGGCCGCTTGCTGTTCGCGGGGCCGATCGATTTTGAGCGCGGCGTGCCGAGCATGGAGTTTCTGCCGGACGCTGGCGTGCCTGAGATTGCGTTCGCGGGGCGATCCAATGTCGGCAAATCATCGTTGATCAACGCGCTGACCGGCCGCTTGAAACTGGCGCGCGCATCGACAGAGCCTGGCCGCACGCGCGACCTCAACTTCTTCCGCGTCGGCGAGGTTCTGCGTCTCGTCGACTTGCCGGGTTACGGCTACGCCAAGGCGCCGAAGAACGAGATCGGCCGCTGGACGGCGCTGACGCGCGACTATCTGCGCGGGCGCCCAAGCCTCAAGCGCGTCATTCTGCTGATCGACGGGCGCCACGGCCTGAAGCCGGATGACAAGGATGTCATGGACGCGCTCGACAAGGCGGCGGTGACCTATCAGCTGGTGCTGACCAAAGCCGACAAAGTGAAGCCAACTGAAATCGCAGCGCTCTCAAAAGCCACCGCCGCGGCCATCGCCAAGCGTCCCGCCGCGCACCCCGAAATCATTGCGACCTCCAGCGAAACAGGCCTGGGGATTGAGCTTCTGCGGGCTGAAATAGCGGCCTTGGCCTGACGCGCGATACCGCTTAGGAACCGCGCGTGAGCAAGCTTCCCCCGAAAGACCGCATGGCGGCGCTGGAAGAAGGTTTGACCGCCGCGAAGACGCTCGCGGAGGCTCTGCCCTTTATCCAGATTTATGACCGCGAGATCGTCGTGGTGAAATATGGCGGCCATGCCATGGGCGATACGGAAACCGCCCGCAAATTCGCCGCAGACGTCGTCCTTTTGAAGCTGGTGGGCTTGCATCCCGTCGTCGTTCACGGCGGTGGGCCGCAGATCAGCCGCATGCTCGACCGGGCAGGCGTGAAATCGCAATTCGTGGACGGGCTGCGCGTGACCGACGCTGAGACAATGGAAGTCGCGGAGATGGTGCTGTCGGGCAGCGTCAACAAAGAACTCGCGCATTTGATCACGGCGGCCGGGCGCGAAGCGGATGTGCGCGGCGTTGGCTTGTCCGGCAAGGATGCGCGCCTGATCACGTGCGAGAAGGCCGTGCGCACGCGCAAAGATCCAGACAGCATGATCGAACAGGTTGTCGATCTCGGCTATGTCGGCGAACCGAGCGATGTCGACCCGACGCTGATCCAAGCTTTGATCAACGCACCGGAAGATTACATCCCGGTGGTCGCGCCGATCGGCGTCGCCGAAGATGGCCGCACCTACAACATCAACGCCGACACCGCCGCCGGCGCGATTGCCAAGGCGCTCTCCGCGAAGCGTTTCCTGCTGCTCTCGGATGTTCCCGGCGTCCTCGACAAGGACGGCAACCTCATCCGCGAGATGACCACTGCCGAAGCGCGCAAGCTGATCGACGATGGCGCCGCCACCGGCGGCATGATCCCAAAGCTCGAAACCTGCATCGCCGCTCTCGACCATGGCGTCGAAGCGGCTGTCATTCTGGACGGGCGCACGCCGCACGTTCTGCTCATGGAATTGTTCACCGAACATGGCGCTGGCACGCTTATTCACTAAACGCGCCGCACTCGCCGCGTTGGCGGCGGTGGCAAGCGTTGGCGCACTCGCGTTCGCGGGCAGCGCCGTCGCGCAGCAACAACAGCGCGCGCCGAACGGCTGGCAAATCTGCAACGAGACGACCTACGTGCTCGAAGCCGCCACCGGCCGCCCCGATGGGCGCGCGATTCAGGTGCAGGGCTGGACACGCCTGCGGCCTGGCGAATGCCGCGTCGCGGTCGGCGCGCCGCTCGCACGCGGCACGCACTATCTCTACGCGCGCACCTCCTCCGCGCATCGCGGCGGGCGCCAGCAATGGACGGGCGACGCGCGCTTGTGCGTCGATCCGGCCCGCCAGTTTCAGATCGAAAATCCGCCGCGCTGCACCGAAAGCTACGAGGAACGCCGTTTCCGCCGCGTGCAAATCAACAAGCGCGACAGCTGGCGCACGTCATTTTCGGAGGCCAGCCAATATACGATCGCACGCGCGCGCCAACTCGGGCTGCAACGTTTGCTTGAGGACGCCGGCTACGATGTCCGCGAAGGCCGCCGCGGTGTCGATCCGCGCCGCATCGCTCAGGCCATCGCACAATTTCGAACCACCGCGCGCCTCTCTCCGACGGCAAGTCAGGATCAATTGATCGATGCGCTTGAAACAGCGGCGCGCCGCCGCGCCGGTCAGGTGGGACTCACGCTCTGCAACCGTACGCGCAGCCGCGTCTGGACGGCGATCGCGCGCCGCCGCGGCGAGGGCTGGGAAAGCCGCGGCTGGTGGGCGCTGGCGCCCGGCGGTTGCGTGCGCACGATCGACGAAGTGCTGATCCAGGAAGTCTATTACGTCCACGCCTCGCTGGATTCACCGCAAGGGCCGCGTTACCTCGCCGCCGGCGGCGAGCCGTTCTGCTCCAGCCCCGCGCGCTTTGCGATCCTGGGGCGCGAGCACTGCGAGGCGCGCTATTACGCAACCACGCTTTTCACCCGTATCGGCGCGCGCAATCGCGATGGCTTGGTGGTCGATTTCGAAGAGCGCGATTTCCTCGAACCTAGCGTCATGCCGCGTCAGCTGACGCCGG
>JADLHI010000228.1 GCA_020848895.1 Hyphomonadaceae bacterium | reverse complement strand
GCGTCGCCAGCCTTGGCCAGATCGAGGACTTGGATGAGTTCGCGCGTTTTTTCCAGGTCATCGAAGAGTTTTCGGGCGCGTTCGAGGTCGGCGATCGCTTGTTGGTCTTGCAGCAGATTGCCGCGTCCGCGGACGATAAGGGAGCGGCCCAATGTCGGGTCTTCGCCGGACCATTCGACCAGGCCTTTCTCGACCAGACCGGCGGCGGCTTGATCGAGCGCGGCGCGGTCGCGGGCGAGGGAGTCGGCCGCTGCGGCGCGCGCCTCGGCGAGCGTGCGGCCCTTGAAGCGGGCGTTGAGATAGTTGGCGGCTTCGCTCAACGCGCCGGACGGCAAATCGGCCGGCGTGTTGATGATGCGGTTCTCGACCTGATTGTCTTCGAACACGAGCACGAGCAATGCCTGGCCCGGGCCAATGCCGACAATCTCCGCGTGACGCACCGGCGCATCGCGCTCGGGCGTGACCACGAGACCGGCACCCCCTGCGAGACCTGAGAGCAGATCGGACGCCGCGCCCATCACGTCTTGCGGGTTGGAGCCAGCGGCGGCGATCCGCGCATCGATCTCGCGCTTTTCGTCCGGCGGCACATCGCCCAGTTGCAGCAGACTATCGACGAAGAAGCGCAGACCCATCTGTGTTGGCAAACGGCCAGCCATGGCGTGCGGCGCTTCGAGCAGGCCGAGACTGGCGAGATCGGCCATGGTGTTGCGGATCGAAGCGGGCGAGAGGCCGACGCCCGCAAGCTTCGAGAGCGTGCGCGATCCCACAGGCTCGCCGGTCGTCAGGTACGATTCGACGATCTCGCGGAAAATCTCCCGCGCCCGCCCATCGAGCGAGCTAAGATCGGAGGAGGGCGGCAAGACCATTT
The DNA here is from genome assembly GCA_020848895.1 of Hyphomonadaceae bacterium. Taxonomy (GTDB): domain Bacteria; phylum Pseudomonadota; class Alphaproteobacteria; order Caulobacterales; family Aquidulcibacteraceae; genus Vitreimonas. Next base: position 2,986 of record JADLHI010000228.1, on the reverse strand, counting down.
GAGGCTCTAGGTAGCGAACGCGCGCGGGCGCGCAAGCCGGGCCTATGACTTCGCGGGCTTGCGTTTTGTCGCTGGCATGGCGCGGCGCATGTATTCGTCGAACTTCGGCACCGTAAAGCCGATGAGCCCGCGCTCGGGCGAATAGGCCATGCCCTTTTTGATCAGTTCGTCGCGGATCGGCGCGGCCTGGCTGAGGCTGAGTTTTAGCGCGTTGGCGACATCGGATGAATTCACCGGCTCGGCGCCAAACTCGGCCATGGCCCGGGCGTAAGCCTTCTGCCGCTCGGTTAGGCGTGCGAGGCGGACTTTGAAAATGCCTTCGTCGAGCGCGGCGATGGCGGTTTCGCTGGCGCGCTTGGCGTCGGCCAAAGTGATCGGCGATTTCTGCGCCACGTCCCAGCAATGCGAGCCCCACACTTGCAGGAAGAACGGATAGCGTCCGGTTTGCTCGATGACGTAGTCGAGCGCATCTTTGGCGTACTTCACGCCTTCGCGGTCCGCCGGGGCGGAGAGGGCAAGGCGCGCACCGGTTTCATCAAGCGGGCCGATCGGCGGATAGTCGAACAAGCGCTCGGCGTAGGATTTTGCGTCGCCCGCGAGCTTTGCCAATTGCGGCAGGCCGCCGCCAAACAAGAGCAGCGGCAGCTGGCGTTGCGCGATCTTGTGCATTGCCATGATCAGCGCGCTTAGATCGTCCTTCTGCAGATACTGAATTTCGTCGATCAACAGGATGACGGCCGTGTCGCGCTTCTTGGCGGCTTCGGCGATGGCGACGAAGAGGTCGGTAAGATCGATAGAAAGATCGCCGGTGGCGGGCGTGACGGCGAACCCGAAATCGACGTCGCCGACGGTGGCTTTGAACATGCTCGCGAACGAGCGCAGCGCGCCGAAGGCTTTTTGCACCTCGTTGCCGGCCTTCTTCACCCGGTCGAGGCGGTGGAGGATGTGCTGCAGCTGTGGCGCGAGTTGTTGCGCGAGCGGCGTGCCGGGATCGATTTCGAGCAGCGCGGTCTGGCAGCCTTCTTCTTCGGCGATAGCTTCGAAGGCATTCAGCAGCACGGTTTTGCCGACCCCGCGCAGGCCCAGCATGATGGCGCTCTTCGCCGGGCGGCCGCCCTTGGCGCGGGCGATGGCGACCCGGGCGATGTCCACGAGGTTGTCGCGGCCGGCCAGCTCCGGGGGAGGGACGCCAGCGCCTGGGTTGTAGGGGTTGTGGGTGGCTTTCATATCTTTGTTTGGGTAAGTTAGGCCATTCTGGCCAAACAATCTTATAAAGAACTATGAAGGCGCTCTTAGGCCGACTCGCCCAAACCAGCCCGAACTTTCTTATGCAGCCCCCTTGTGCCCTATAGAGTTGTTTTGGGCAATCGGCCTAACATCACCAAACTTTCCAATAGGGAACCATGATTTCGCCCGGTTCCGCCCCGAGGAAGCCCCATGCTTTTGAGAACACTCGCGCTTTTGGCTGGCCTTTGCCTCGCTACGCCCGCCCTCGCCCAAACCTCGATTACGCTCGATGCGGCCCCGGTTGCGCTCATCGATGCAGAGATCAATGGCCGCCCAGTGCGGCTCGAAGTCGATCCGCGGATGCCGGACATGCTGGCGCTGTCGACGCCGGCGGCTGAGCGGCTCGGCGTCCGCCGCTTGCCGTTCGCGCAGGTCCAGGTTGGCATCGAAGGCGGCGGCAGCATGCGCGGGCGGATCGCCCGGCCGAACATCCGCTTTGGCGCGCGCGCCGCACGCAACCTGGCGGGCATATTTCCTGTACCCGTGAGTACGCGCGCCGATGGCGTGATCGGTCCGGGATCGCTGCCATACGATATCGTTACGCTACGCCTGAGCGACGATGCGCCCACCCATCGCGACATTGTTCTGCCGCTTGAGAATGCGGACCTGTGGTACACGCAAGCCGACGTTGGCGGTCATCCGCTGCGCGTCATCTTCGACATCACCAATGAGGCCAGCATTTTCAATCGCCCCAGCGCCCGCATGTTCGATCGCGAAGGCGCCATTCCGGCGGCCGGCGATCTGGCCGAGCGCCCGCTGATCCTAGGGCTTTCCACCAACATGCAGCCGGTCACGACGCAGCTCACGGCGCACGGACTTGCGCTTGGGCCAACCTACGCACGTACGATCGCGCCGCTTCTGGGGGCGCTCGAAGAGGACGCGGTCGTGGTTGAGGGCGAGAGCGAAACGCCGCAGCCATCGTTGACCATCGGCCGCGCCGCACTGACGCAAGCTGGTTGTTCCTCGATCAGCGTCAACCGTCGCGCGCGCCAGCTCACATTGCGCTGCGCCGCCTAGACGCGTGCGCTCTCTTCGTCCATGAGCGCGGCACAACAGCTTCAGGAGTTTCCATGCGTCCCTCAGGCCGCGCGCCCGATCAATTGCGCGACGTCACGCTCGAAATTGGCGTCTCGCGTTACGCCGAAGGCTCATGCCTCGCGCGCTTCGGCCAAACGCACGTGCTTTGCACGGCGAGCGTCGAGCAGGGCGTGCCGGGTTGGCTGAAGGGCCAAGGCCGCGGCTGGGTGACGGGCGAATACGGCATGCTGCCGCGCGCGACGCACACACGCGGACGCCGCGAAGCCGCGCAAGGCAAGCAGAGCGGACGCACGCAGGAGATCCAACGCCTCATCGGCCGTTCGCTCCGTTCAGTGGTTGATCTCAAATTGCTCGGCGATCGCACCATCACGCTCGATTGCGACGTCATCCAAGCCGACGGCGGCACCCGCACGGCGGCGATCACCGGCGCCTGGGTGGCGATGGCGCGGGCATGCAAGTACCTGGTCGATGAGAAGGTGATCAAGGAAAGCCCGGTCACCGGCCAAGTTGCTGCGATTTCGTGCGGCGTGTTCAGCGGCGTGCCGGTGCTCGATCTCGACTACGCCGAAGATTCAAGCGCCGAGGTCGACGCAAACTTTATCCTCTCCGGCGATGGCCGCATGATCGAACTGCAAGCCACCGGCGAACAGCGTCCGTTCAG
>JADLHI010000227.1 GCA_020848895.1 Hyphomonadaceae bacterium | reverse complement strand
GTTGCTCCTCGAAGTCCTGTAAACCTGCATCCGGGAAAAACAGCCGCTGAAACGGGGCGCGCGAAGCGCGCGGCGGAGTTCAGAGATGAGCTTCGCACCCCTACCAGAGACTACCTCAGCGCGGATCGCGCGCCCCGGCTCCCATCTTGCGGAGGCCAACAAGCAAATCCGGATCGCCGGCCGTGCACACGCGTCTACGAAAGCCGCTCAATCCTAAACGGCGCAATATCAACCGGCGGCGCTTTCTCCGCTGCAATCGCCGCGATGATCTCCGCCGTGATTGGCGCTTCCGTCAGCCCCAGATGCGCGTGGCCGAATGCGTAGAGCACTTTCGGCGCGTGCTCCAAGCGGCCGATCGCGGGCATGAAGTCGGGCAGCGAAGGCCGCGAGCCAACCCAGCGATCGGGATTCGCTTCAAACTTGATCCCAAGCTCATCGATCCGCCGCCGCAAACGCCGCCACTTGCGCTCATCGCCCGGCGCATCCGGCGAACCGAACTCCACAAAACTCGTGCAGCGCAATCCGCTGGTGAACCGCGAAACCGCGATGAAATTCTCGTCAAACACCGTCGTCGGCAAATCGCGCGGCCAGTTCGTCTCGGCGCTCTGCAAATGATAGCCACGCTCGCCAATCAGCGGCGTCGTCACGCCCAACTGCTCCATCAGCACCCGAGACCACGGCCCCGCGCACACCAGCACCGCGTCCGCATTGCGCACCGCGCCATCCGCCAACAACACCCGGGCGCCTTCCTCAACCCGCACGACGCTGCCGGCAACACTCTCGCCGCCGCGCTCCGTGAACGAAGCCAGGATCGCGTCGCGCGCCGCTTGTGGTTCGCTCACTTGCCCAGTGCCTGTGAAGATCACAGCCGCCTTCGGCTCTCGATTGAGCACGCTGCTATATCGGGCCAACTCCGCGGCGGTCATTTCGCGCCAGCTCGTCGTGCGTCCCCATTTCGCCGCCGCGCACGCAGCAAGCCCGGACTCCGCGCCACGTTCGGTCATCCAAGCCGTCGCGTGGCCATGCGGAATGACGATCTCCGGCGCCTGCGCCAACTCGGCGATGCGGCGCCAGGCGGGCAGCGAGTCCGCGAGCAGATTGTCCAGCGCCTCACGCCCACGCTCGAACTGCGCTGGACCGCACGCGCGCAGAAACCGCATCGACCATGGCGTCCAGAGCGCCACATCGCTCCAGCGAAAATCAAGCGGGCCGCCGGCGCCAAAGCTGGAGCGGGGCGCGCGCAGCACATTCCCCCACGCCGACCACGGCGCGATTTGCTCCGACCCGATATGTCCCGCATTGCCATAGGAGGCGCCGCGCCGTTTGTCGCCCGAATCGATCAGGGTCACTTGCACGCCGGCCGCTTGCAGCCGGAGCGCACACGCGGCGCCCACTATGCCGCCGCCGATGACCAGAATGGATTTCATCGCGGCGGTTGATCGTATAGGTTCGCCGCGTTGGCAAGCGAGGTTTCGATGCAGGTTTCGTGGGCAGGGGTCTTTCCGGCGGCGACGACGCAGTTTAGGCCCGATCTCTCGATCGATATCGCGGAAACCCAACGCGTGCAGGACGCGCTCATCCGCGACGGCGTCCACGGCCTCATTATCATGGGCACGGTGGGCGAGAACAATTCGCTATTGCCGGAAGAGAAGCGCGACGTGCTGCGCGCCGCGGTCGAAGTCGTGAATAGGCGCGCGCCAGTGTTGGTCGGCGTCTCGGAGTTCGACACCAACCGCGCCATAGCGTTCGCGCGCGACGCCGAGAAGATTGGCGCCGATGGTTTGATGCTGCTCCCGGCCATGGTCTATGTGCCGACGGAGGCCGAGCTGGTCGCGCACTTCAAAGCGGTGGCGAAGGAAACCGCGCTGCCGATCATGCTCTACAACAACCCGCCGGCCTATCGCGTGAGCGTCGGCATCGAAGCGATCAAGCAGCTCGCCGATATTCCAAATATCGTTTGCCTGAAAGAAAGCGCGCCCGACACCCGTCGCTTCACCGATCTCTACAATGCCGTTGGCGACAAGATCATGCTGTTCGCCGGCCTCGACGACGTCGCGCTCGAAGGTTTGATCCTGGGCGCCAAGGGATGGGTGTCTGGTCTCACCAACGCATTCCCGAAGGAATCGCTGGAACTCTACAACGCTTACAAGCGCGGCGATCTAGAAACGGCGCTTACGATCTATCGCTGGTTCATGCCGCTGCTGCACTTGGACGCTGAGCACGATCTCGTTCAGTCCATCAAGCTGGCCGAGCAAATCATGGGCCGTGGCAGTGAGCGCGTTCGGCCACCACGCTATCCGCTCACCGGCGCACGCCGGGCCGAAGTCACGGCGATGGTGGAGCAGGCCGCCGCCACGCGCCCGAAACTGAAGAGCGCCGCGTGACGCGTCACACGTTCCGCTGCATCGACGGCCACACCGCCGGCAATCCGGTTCGTCTCGTCATCGAAGGCAAGCCTGAGCTGAACGGCGCCAGCATGAGCGAACGCCGCCAGGATTTCATGGCGCGCTACGATTGGATTCGCACCGGCCTCTGCTTTGAGCCGCGCGGCCACGACATGATGAGCGGCGGCTTCCTCTATCCGCCAACGACGCCCGATGCTGACGTCGGCATTCTTTTCATCGAAACCAGTGGCTGTCTGCCGATGTGCGGCCACGGGACGATCGGCATCGTGACGTTCGGCATTGAAAACGGTCTGATCAAGCCGCGCATGCCCGGCCGATTCATTGCCGAAGTGCCGGCCGGCAAGATCGAACTCAACTACGTGCAGGATGGCGGCCGCGTGCGCAGCGTGCGCATCCGCAATGTGCCAAGCTATCTCGCGGCCGAAGGTGTCAGCATCGATGTCCCGGGCTTCGGCCCGCTTACGCTCGATATCGCCTATGGCGGCAACTTCTACGCCATCATCGAACCACAAGGCGCCTACACCAGTCTCGATGATCTCGGCGCCGCGCGCATCCTTCAGTTCTCACCGATCATTCGCCAACT
>JADLHI010000226.1 GCA_020848895.1 Hyphomonadaceae bacterium | reverse complement strand
TTCGCCGCGCTCGATCTCGATGTCGCCATCGTCGTCGCCTATGGCCTCATCCTCCCCAAGGCGATCCTGGACGCGCCCGCGCGCGGCGCGCTCAATCTGCACGGCTCATTGCTGCCGCGCTGGCGCGGCGCGGCGCCAATCCAACGCGCGATCATGGCCGGCGATAAGGTCACCGGCGTGCAAGTGATGCGCATGGAAGAGGGCCTCGACACTGGCGCGGTGCTCGCCACCGCCGAAACGCCAATCGAGTTCGATGACACCACCCAAACGGTGCATGATCGTCTGGCTACGCTGGGCGCGGCCTTGATGCGCGGCACGCTGGAGAAATTCGAGCGTGGCGAAACAACGGAGACGCCGCAGGCCGAAGAGGGCGTCACCTACGCCCACAAGATCACCGCCGCTGAAGCGCGCATCGATTGGACGCGCTCTGCGCGCGAGATCGACTGCATGATCCGGGGCCTCTCGCCCGCGCCCGGCGCCTGGTTTGAACACGACGGCGTCCGCGTGAAAGTATTGCTGTCCCGCCTTGGCCAGGGCGCCGGCGCGCCCGGCGAGGTGCTGGACGACAATCTTTTGATCGCCTGCGGCGAGGGCGCTGTGCGGCTAATCACAGTCCAGCGCGAGGGGCGTGGCCCGCTTGCCGCGGACACCTTTTTGCGTGGTCAGCCGGTTCCCACAGGCGCGCGGCTCGCTTGAGCCGGTCCCGCGCGACGGCTAAGACAGCGCCAGAGGTTTCCATGATGTTACGCGTTGTATTGGTTGCTTTGGCGCTGGCACTGGCTGGCTGCAATCAGCAGTCCGCCAGCACGGACGCGGCCAGTAGTGGCCCCCAACTCGACGCACCGGCGCCCGAGAGCGAGCCGTCGCGCTCTTTCGCCGCCGCCAACGATCCCGCGCGCGCCGTCTCGAACGAACTCACCGTTTCAGTGACGCAAGAATTTCCCGACGCAGCCGACGCCGACATTCAAGAGCGCCTGTCGCTGCGCGGCGGCAACGGCCTCAACGTCAACGCGCTGGTCACGGGCGCGATCTCACCGGCGACGCAAGTCGGCGGCCAGACGCTGCGCGCGCTTCTCGGCCTTGCCGTCGAAGAGCCGCAAGTGCTCGTTTATCGCGTGACCGAAGCCGCGGGCTCGCCCGGCCTTTGCGCGGAGGGCGCGCCAACCTTTGTCGTCGTCTGGGAGCCCTCGGCGCCCGGCGATGCGTCGATCAAAATCCTCGGCATCACGGGCGGCGCCCCCGGCGCGGGAGACTCGCGCGCGTGCCCGATGCTTGAGTACCGGCGCTCTTAAGGGCGCAATGCGCTACAAACTCACGATCGAATACGACGGGCGCCCGTACCACGGCTGGCAGCGTCTGCCGGATGCGCCGACCGTGCAGGGCGCGCTAGAAGACGCTGTTGAAAAACTGACAGGCATCCGCACCGACGTCGTTGGCGCAGGGCGCACCGACTCGGGCGTCCACGCCTACGCCCAGACGGCGCACGTCGACATCGATAAGCCGCTGCAAGGCTGGCAAATCGTCGAAGCGCTCAATGCGCACATTCGCCCGCATCCGATCTCGGTTTTGAACGCCGAAGAAGCGGCGCCGGATTTTCACGCGCGCTTCGACGCGACCGCACGCGCTTACACCTACGAACTCATCAACCGCCGCGCGCCGCTTGCATTGGATGTCGGCCGCGCCTGGCGCATTGGCCGCCCGCTCGACGTGCGGCTGATGGACGAAGCGGCGCAAGTTCTGCGCGGCAATCACGACTTCACGACCTTCCGCGATACCAAATGTCAGGCCAAGAGCCCGGTGAAGACCTTGGACATCGCTTCGGTCGAGGCCATTGGCGAGCAGGTCATCTTTCACTTCGAGGCGCGCAGCTTTCTGCACAGCCAAGTGCGCTCGATGGTCGGCACGCTGGTGGAAGTAGGTCTGGGCAAAATGACGGTAGAGGATGTCGCCGCCGCGCTCGCCGCCACCGACCGCACACGCTGTGGCCCAGTCGCGCCCCCGGACGGGCTTTACCTCGTGCGGGTGGATTACTAGCTCCGCCACCGATCCCCGGAGGTAGGTGAGCAGCTTAGGTCTTGAAGTATTTCCGCAGCACCGTCTCGTAGCAGCGCGCCAAGGTGCGCACGTCTTCAACAGCGCAATGTTCATCGACCATGTGCGCTGTCTCATTGCGCAGGCCGAGTTCAGCGACGGGGCAATACAGCCGGAAGAAGCGTGCATCCGACGTACCGCCCGTTGTCGCCAGCGCAGGCTCAATGCCGAAAGAATCCTTCACCGAGGCGCGCAGCAAATCCGTGAACGGACCTGGATCGGTATAGAATGCCAAGCTCTGCGAACTGATCGTGCGCGAATAGTTCGCGCCGGCACGTTCCGCCGCGGTGTTCGCCGTTTCGTCGATCCAGGCAAGGAGTGTCTCAGCCGTGTGGTTGGTGTTGAAGCGGATGTTCAGCTTTGCCATCGCCCGCTGCGGAATGACGTTGTGGGCCGGATTGCCGACGTCGACGCTCGTCACTTCCAGGTTCGACCGATCGAACCCGGGCGCGCCCTCATCCAAACGCCGTGACTTCAGAGCAGCCAGCGTCTCAATCAACGGCGTCACCGGATTGCGCGCTCGTAGCGGGTAGGCGACGTGGCCTTGTTTGCCCTCCATCGTCAGTACGACGTTCAGACTGCCGCGCCGGCCGTTCTTGATCACATCGCCGACGCGCGTTTCGCTGGTCGGTTCACCCACCAGGCAGTGATCGATCTTCTCGCCATCGGCCGCGAGCGCTTCGAGCACGCGCTTGGTGCCATCGACGGCCGGGCCTTCCTCATCGCATGTCAGCAAGAACGAGATCGATCCCTTCGGCGCGCCGCCGGCCAGGAAATTCTCGGTCGCCGCCATCATCGCGGCAATCGCGGTTTTCATATCGGTCGCGCCGCGACCATACAAAAGTCCGTCGCGAATCTCCGCGGCGAATGGATCGCTGGCCCAACCATCGCCAGGCGGCACAACATCCAGATGACCAGCGAAACAAAAATTCGGCGCCGCATCGCCGATGCGCGCGTAAAGATTGTCGACCAAGCCGAACTTGTAGCGCTTCGCGCGAAAGCCCAACGACTCAAGTTTTTCTTGGGCCAAATCCATGACGCCAGCTTCTGTCGGCGTCACCGACGGCCGCCGCATTAGGGCTTGGGCGAGCGGCAGCGGATCGGTAAGAGTGCGAGAGTCCATTGAGCAGGTGTAGCGATGCGCGCGCCGATGCAAAAGGGGGAACGCCATGAGCGAGGTTGCCCAGGCCGAAGCCGCGCCTGCTGAGATCGCGCCGGCGGAGATCGCTCCGGTCGAAGACGCGCAGCGCATCAAGACACTGGATGTGCTGCGCGGTCTCGCCATTCTCGGCATTCTGGCCGTCAACGCGCCGTTCTTTTCCGCGCCGTGGCAGACAGCTCTCAATCCGACGCTTGAGCCGCTCGCGATCAATGCTTCCAATGCGTGGTCCTGGTTCGTCCCGCATGTGTTTTTTGAAGTTAAGTTCATCACGCTGTTTTCGCTGCTTTTCGGCGCGAGCCTTTATTTGGTCGGCGGCGAGCGCAGCGATCTGGAGCGCGGCAAGGTGCTCCGTCGCCGGCTGACCTGGATGCTCCTCTTCGGCATCGTTCACGGCGCCGCGATCTGGTTTGGAGACATTTTGACCGTGTACGCGATCAGCGGCTTCTTCATGCTGTTTGCGCGCTCATGGCGGCCGCGCACGTTGCTGATCACAGGCGCGAGTCTCTACGTATTGCTCTGCGCGCTTGGCGCTCTCAGCGCCGGCGCCGTGACGCTCATTTCCGCGGACTCGGTGGAGGAGTTGCGGGTCCAGATCTGGGCCCCGGCGGCGGCGAGCGTCCAATCCGCCATCGCCGCTTTTGGAGGTTCGTTCTCGGATTCGCTCAATGCCAATTTCGAGACGTGGAAGGCGTTCATGCCGTACGAGATCCCCAATACGGTGCCGCGAACGATGGCGCTGATGATGATTGGCTTGGGGCTGTTCAAGATCGGCTTCTTGAGCGGCAAGGCGCCGATGGCGGCCTATTGGTCTTGCATCGCCGCCGGCGCGGTTGCGCTCGCAATTGTGGCCTACCAGGCCATGCTCAACAGCGCCGCCGGGTTCGAGTTCGTTCACATGCAAACGCGCGGCTCGCTCGTGAATCCCGCGCTCTCAATTCTGATTTCGCTGTTCTACGCCAGCGTGCTCATTCTCTGCGTCCGGTTCAATGCGCTCACGTTGTTGACCAACGCGTTGGCGCCTGTCGGGCAAATGGCGTTCACTAACTACATCGCGCAAAGCGTGATCATGACGATCATCTTCTATGGCGGACGCGGACTTGGCCTCTACGGCGAAGTCGAGCGCGACACGTTGATGGCGATCGTCGCGGGCGTTTGGGCGTTGCAGCTGATCTGGTCGCCGCTCTGGCTGGCGCGGTTCAAGATGGGGCCGTTGGAATGGGTGTGGCGGCGCTTGAGCTACGCCAAGCCGCTTGCCATCCGTAAAGCTGTGGCGGCATAGTCCGAAAACGGTGGAGGAAACAAAATGAAGAAATTTGCTGCCGCTCTCGCGTTTGGCGCCGCGCTCATCGCCAGCTCCGCATTCGCGGGCACGATGGACAACACCTTCGGCAACACCATCGTCGTGACATATGCGAACGGCGGGCAGGCGTTCTACTATTTCAACAATGACGGCACTTTCACCGGCACCGCGCCGGGCGGTTCGCAAATGGCCGGCCGTTACACCGCCGAAGGCGATCAGCTTTGTCTCATTCCGCCGAGCGGCCAGGCGCCGCAGTGCACGACAATCGCCGTCGATAAGAATGTCGGTGAC
>JADLHI010000225.1 GCA_020848895.1 Hyphomonadaceae bacterium | reverse complement strand
CTCAGGGTCAAAAAGGGTCGGAACGAGACCCAACCTAGTGGGCCTCGCGGTTTTTCGCAATGCGGCAAGGGCGTTAGCCGGCCGCCGGGGTCAGGGAAAGATCACCAATGCGGCGATAGCCATAATCGGCGGGCAAGGCCGCCAACATTTGGGCCACCGTCCGCCCGGTCTCGGGATGGCGCCAATCGGGCGCGATTTCGGCCAGCGGCGCCAGCACAAACGCCCGCTCCGACAGGCGCGGATGCGGCAACAAAATGCCGTCGAACTCGCCCGTCGAACCCTCCACCGCGAGAATATCGAGATCGAGCGTGCGCGCCGCCCACCGCTCGCGCCGTTCACGCCCAAAGCGCCGCTCAATATCCAGGAGCAGATCGAAAAGCTGGCGCGGGGTCCGGTCGCCGGGATCAACCGCGACCGCCGCGTTGAAATAGTCCGGCTGTCCGTTGCCGCGCGGCCAAGCTTCAGTTTGCCAGACACCGGAGAGCGCACGCGGGGTCAAACCCGCCTCACTCAGAGCAGCAATCGCCCGCGCCAGCAGTTCGGCGCCCTGCACGCCTTCAAATGGCATGTTGGCGCCCAAAGCTACGAACGCGCGCGTCATTCGCCCAAATCCTCGCCATGCGTTATGGACGCGCCGATCCTTAGCAGACGAAGACCCAGACCGGTGAGCAAAACTCCGCCCGAAGCACCGAAGGACTGCCCGCTATGCCCCCGGCTCGTCGCCTATCGCGAAGATAACAGGCGCGCCGAGCCGAGCTGGTTCAACGGCGCCGCGCCTTCCTTCGGCGACGCCAAAGCCCGCTTGCTCATCGTTGGCCTAGCCCCCGGCCGCACCGGCGCAAACCGCACCGGGCGCCCCTTCACCGGCGATTACGCCGGCGATCTCCTCTACGGCACGCTGAAGAAACTCGGATTAGCGGAAGGGGAGTACCGCGCCGACCCGAACGATGGCTTCACCCTGAAAGGCGCGATGATCACCAACGCCGTCCGTTGCGCGCCGCCGGAGAACAAGCCGACGCCGGCGGAAATCGCCACTTGCCGGCCATTTCTCTGTTCTCGTCTCGACGCTTTGCCGACGATGCGCGCCATGCTGGCGCTGGGTTCAATCGCGCACGAAAGCGTGCTGCGCGCCCATGGCCTCAAGCCGACGTTTTCAAAGTTCGGTCACGCGGTGGAAACGCAACTGCCGGACGGGCGCATGCTCGTCTCCAGCTATCATTGCTCGCGCTACAACACGCAGACGCGGCGCCTGACGAGCGAGATGTTCGAAGCCGTTATGGCGCGCGCGAAGGAGCTGGCGTTCCAGTAGGCGCGCGCGTTTCCGCGGACAGCGGTTCAGCCGGCGGTTTCGGCGGAAGAATGTTGTAGTCCTGATATTGGCGCGAGATGCCAGGCGTCAGCTCATCGGCGCGCGCCTGATCGTCTGCGCCTTCTTGCGCCATGCCCAAAGCGATCCGCGTCAGGCCGCGGCCATAAAGAAAATGGCCATTCTCGGGATCAAGCTGCACCGCCGCTTCGTAATCCGCCAACGCCGCAGCGTAATCGCCGCGCTTGAACTGCACGAGACCGCGGCTATCGAGCACGTTTGCATCGTTCGGCCGGGCGGCGAGCGAGGCGTTGCAATCAGTCAGCGCCGCGTCGAGATTGTCGTTATTGACGGCGCGCAGCCAGCAGCGGTTGTTGAGCAGAGCGGCGTCTGTCGGCGATCTGACGAGTTGCTGATCCAGCACCGCCAATTCCTGCTGGAAAGACGTAACGCGCTGCTGCAGCGCCGCCGCGCGGCTGTCGAGCGCCGCCTGCAAGCCAGGCTGCAACGCCAGCGCACGATCGAAATCACGTACGGCGACGTCGAACGCACCGCTCGCCTGGTGGGCTAGGCCGCGCTGAAAATAGATTTGCGCATTGTCGCCATCCAAACGCAGCGCGCGCCCGAAATCGGCAAGCGCGCGTGGGTATTGGCTTTGCTCAGCGCGAAGCGCACCGCGCACGATCAAGGCCTCGGCGCGACGCGCTTGTGTCGCGCCGGCAAAATCAATCACCGCCGAACATTGGCTAAGCCGGTACTCGATTTGCCCCGCGCCGCTGCAACGCTCCCAAGCAAGCTCGGCTGTCTCCGCGTTGAGCGGAGGGATGCAAGCGGCGAGGCATGCCGTCAGAGCGATTGCAGCGAAAGCTCTCATCCCTTGTCCCGCAGCAACCTGCCTTGTTGACGCTTCCACTCACGATCCTTCGTGGCTTCGCGTTTGTCATGCGCCTTCTTGCCCTTGGCGAGGGCGATTTTCACCTTAGCGATGCCACGGTCGTTGAAGTAGAGTTCAAGCGGCGCAAGCGTACGGCCTTCGCGTTCGACCGCGCTCGCAAGCTTCTTCAATTCCTTGCCGCGCACCAACAGCTTCCGCGGCCGTCTCGGTTCGTGATTGAACTGGCCGGCCGGCGGGTATTCCGGGATCGTCGCGTTGATGAGCCACAACTCGCCCTTTTCAGTGCTGGCGTAGCTTTCCGCGATATTCGCGCGCCCGCCGCGCAGCGACTTCACCTCGGTGCCGACAAGCTGCACGCCGGCCTCCAGCGTGTCCTCGATCAGATAATCGAAGCGGGCGCGCCGGTTCTCCGCGATCAGCTTGCGCGCAGGTTCTGGTTTCTTAGCCATGGCGTTTAGATAAGACCTGCGTGCGTCATTGCCGAGCGCACCTGTGCTTTAGCCGCATCGCTGCATGGCGTGATCGGAAGCCGAACCTCGTCCGTGCACAATCCAAGCAGCGAGCAGGCGTACTTGGCCGGCGCCGGCGACGGCTCGCAGAACATCGCCTTATGCAGCGGCCACAATTTGTCCTCGATGGCGCGCGCCGTGTCGTACGCGCCCTGTAGCGTGGCCTCTTGCAACTGCGCGCAGAGCTTCGGTGCGACATTCGCCGTCACCGAAATGCAGCCGCGCCCGCCATGCGCGTTGAAACCGATCGCGTTCGGATCGTCGCCGGAAAGCTGGTTGAATTTCTCGCCCGCCAGCGCGCGATGCTTGGCGATGCGCCCAAGATCGCTCGAAGCATCCTTGATGCCGACAACATTCTTCAGCTGCGCAAGACGCCCGACGGTTTCGGGCAAGATGTCCACAACCGTGCGACCCGGCACGTTATAGAGATAGATCGGAATATCGACGGCGTCGTTGATTGCCTTGAAGTGCGCGAACATGCCGTCCTGACTTGGCTTGTTGTAGTATGGCGCGACCACGAGCACCGCATCGGCCCCGGCCCGCTTTGCGTGCTCCGCAAGTTCGATCGCGTGGGCGGTATTGTTCGATCCCGCGCCGGCAATGACCGGCACTTTTCGCGCCGCCGCTTCAACACACATCTCCACAACGCGGACATGCTCTTTGGTGGTGAGCGTCACGCTTTCGCCGGTGGTGCCGCACGGAACAAGACCGTGGGTTCCCTCGGCAATCTGGCGCGCCACGAGCGCCTGAAACGCCTGTTCATCAACGATTCCGTTGCGAAATGGCGTAATCAGCGCCGGAATCGAGCCATGTACCATGGGCATAACAACCTTTGGGGTGGAGTTGGCGCGATTCCTGCCACAGTGTCAGGCGAGGTTAAATAGCGGCCCGCCGAACCCTTGGTTTTGCGGGATGTAGGTTATTTCGTTGCGAGGCGGGTGGATGGACCGGTCCAAATTGATCCGTATTGGCGCCATGGTCGCGGCGGTGGGGGCGATCGCTCTCGCCTCGGCCACATTGCCCCGGGTCGTCACGCCGGCTCCCGCCAGCGCCCAAGAACTCACCCCGCTGCCGTCCGCGGCCGAGCGCATGCGCTTGCGCGACGGCTTGGCGGCTGCCGAGAGCGGCGATTGGAGCGGCGTCGCCGCGCTGCGCGACAGCGCGACCGACCCGCTTGTGCGGCGCATGCTGCAATGGCGCTGGGCCGCCTCGACCGAAGCGCCGCTCTATTTCGCCGATATCAAGCAGGCGCTCGACGAACTCCAAGGCTGGCCTGGACGCACCTCCATGCGCCAGCGCGCCGAGCAGGCGATCTTTGACAGCCCGCTCCCGGCCTCCGAGCGTATCGCGTTCCTGCGCCAGGACGGCGGTCCGATCACTGGCGACGGCCGCGTCGCGCTGGCGATCGCGCTCCGCGACGCCGGCCAGCGTTCAGAGGCGAACGAGATCGCCCGCGCCGCTTGGCGCGAAGATGCGCTCACCACCGCCACCGAAGACCGGACGCTCCAGGAATTCAGCTCAGTGCTGACACAAGACGATCACGCCGCGCGCGTGTCGGGCTTGCTGTGGCGCGATCAGCGGACGGCGGCGCAGCGTCTCTTCGCGCGCATCGCGCCGGCCGACCGGGCGCTGGCGCAAGCCCGCATCGCCGTGCAAGTGCGCCAGCGCCGAGGTCTGCAAGCCGCCATCGACGCCGTGCCAGGCTCGCGCCAAGACGATCCGGGCCTGCTGTTCGACCGCGCCCAATATCGCCGCCGCACCGACCAGCCGGTCGACGCCATGCAAATGGCCGCGCGCATCGATCCGCGCGAAGCGCCGCTCGCCGCGCGCTCGGACATCTTCAAGGAGCGCCGGCTCTACGTCCCTCGCGCCATGCGCGCTGGAAACTACCAGCTGGCCTATCAGCTCGTCTCCAACCATGGCCTGACCAGCGGAGAATCCTTCGCCGACGCCGAATGGCTCTCGGGCTGGATCAGCCTGCGCTATCTCAGCAACCCGCAGCGCGCGGCTGAGCATTT
>JADLHI010000224.1 GCA_020848895.1 Hyphomonadaceae bacterium | reverse complement strand
CGTTTCGACGTCGAGATCGTTGGTCGGTTCGTCGAGCAGCAACACATTGGCGCCGGTGAGCAGTGTCTTGGCGAGGTGGACGCGGTTGCGTTCGCCGCCGGAGAGTTGGCCGACTTTCTTCTGCTGATCGGCGCCCTTGAAGTTGAAGCTCGACACGTAGGCGCGCGAGGGAATTTCGCGGTTGCCGACTTCGAGAATGTCGAGGCCGCCTGAGATTTCTTCCCAGATCGTCTTGTTGTCATCGAGCGCGTCGCGTGATTGATCGACGAAGCCGAGCTTCACACTCTCGCCGATCTCAATGGCGCCGCCGTCGGGCTTCTCCTGCCCCGTGATCATGCGGAAGAGCGTCGATTTGCCGGCGCCGTTCGGGCCAATGATGCCGACGATGCCGCCGGGCGGCAGCTTGAAGGTGAGACCATCGATCAAGAGCTTGTCGCCGAAGCCCTTCTTCAGGCCTTCGAAATTGATGACATTGTTGCCGAGGCGCGGGCCAGGCGGGATCTGAATGGTCGCGAAGGTCTGTTTCTCGCGCTCGGCAGCCGCGGCCATTTCCTCGTAGCGCGACAAACGCGCCTTTGACTTGGCTTGACGCGCCTTGGGCGACTGGCGGACCCATTCGAGTTCACGCGACATGACTTTCGAGCGGCCTTCGGCTTCGCGCTCTTCTTGGCTCATGCGCTTGGCCTTGGCTTCGAGCCAGGCCGAGTAATTGCCTTCGTACGGAATGCCCTTGCCGCGATCGAGTTCGAGCGTCCACTTGGTGACTTGATCGAGGAAGTAGCGATCGTGCGTCACCAGGATGACGCAGCCCGGGAAGTTTTCGAGGTGATGCTGCAGCCAAGCGACGCTTTCGGCGTCGAGGTGGTTGGTGGGTTCGTCGAGCAGCAGCATGTCGGGCTTCGACAAAAGCAAACGGCAGAGCGCGACGCGGCGACGCTCACCGCCTGAAAGCTTTTCGACGCCGCTATCGTCCGGCGGGCAGCGCAGCGCGTCCATCGCCATATCGATCTTGCTATCGACGTCCCACGCTTCGGCGGCGTCAATCTTCTCCTGCAGCTTTGTCATCTCTTCCATGAGCTCGTCGGTGTAGTTCTCACCGAGTTCCATGCTCACTTCGTTGAAGCGGGTGACGAGCTTCTTTTCTTCGCACCAGCTCTCGACATTCTCGCGCACGCTGAGCTTGGCATCGAGCTGCGGCTCCTGTTCGAGGTAACCCATCTTGGTGCCGGCCATGGCGAAGGCTTCGCCGGTGAAATCCTTGTCCATCCCGGCCATGATTTTCATCAGCGTCGACTTGCCCGAGCCGTTGACGCCGACGACGCCGATCTTCGCGTCCGGGAAGAACGACAGCCAGATGTTCTCGAACACCTTCTTGCCGCCGGGATAGGCCTTGGTGAGGCCCTGCATCGTGAAAATGTATTGCGCGGGTTGAGCCGCCATGGTCCCAGCTTCCTTTGTCGGATGAGGCTGGGGATGTAACGATGCAGGCGCGCGCCGTCCAGGTGCGCCCCTGCATCATTGTGAAAGGCCGCTAGTCCTCGTCAAACAGATGCTGCAAACCTTCGGCAGCGTCGGAGAAGCGCTTCTTCTGGGCCGGATCTTCCCAGAAACGTTCGGCCGCCGCGAAAACCTGCAACCAGCTTTCAAGCGCCGCGAACGTAGCGGCTTGCACCGCGACGATGTCGGTCTCTGTCAGCTCACCGGCGAGCCAGGCATCGAGATGGGCGGCCGCCACTTCGGAGGCGCGCAGCGCCGACGTGGGATCGGCGTCCGATGCGTTATCATACGCGGTGGCCGCGTTCAGGAATGTTTGCAGCTTCTCTTGCAGTCGTGTCTGCACCTCGTTGGCGCAAACGGTCTCCAGCATGTTGTCAACGGCGGCGCAGGTTCTCAGAGCCGCCGGGGTGCGCCCGCCGTTGGCCGGAGCACTCGGATGCCGCGCTTTGTTTTCCTCCGCCACCAGCGCAACCCAGGCGATATAGGCGCGCGCCGCGTAATCTCTGCGTTGGCCCTGGGCGGCAATCGCGGCCCGTTCACGCGCGACACGCAACAATTCGCGCAAATGCGGCAAGCCGTTTTCGGTGTCATTGCCCCAGGCGCGCAACGCGCGGAGCCGGCGCGCGCGATCGGCGCGCGTCATGCCCGCAATGATGACGGGGCGCACAAGACTCTTGAACACATCGACGGCGCTTAGAATGGCCAGTGCACCGCTTTCGGCGCCGGCGTCGGTGATTGTCGCCGGAATTGCGCGTGGCGCCGCGTCTGCATCCGCCGCGCAGAGCGCGGCAAGGTTCGGCGCCGGTGTTAAGGGTATCGCCGCGGCGTCGCGCGGGGCCGGAAAGCTATCGCCTTGGCGCAACGCGCTGGCCAACCCCACGATCGTGTCAGGCGAAGGCCCGGCCAAGGTCGTCAATCCGTTTTGCGCCGCACGCAATTCGGCGGAACGGGCGCGCAACGCACCAACGGATTCATAGCCCGAGCACAAGGCGCGCTGGAACATCGCTTGATCAAGCTCGCCGCCAGTCGCGAGCCGGCCGACGACTTCGGCGCGCCGACGTTCGCCGCGCAGCGCGTCCGCCCGAGCCAGCTGACTGGTGCGCGATGCATCGAGCGTGCGCGCCAGATCATTGACGACAACGCTGGCGCCATCGATGCCGCCGGCGTCTTGCCCGAACCCCGCGCACGCCGCCAGCGAAGCACTGGCCGCCAGTGCGATAACGCGCCTCAATAGTGTCGTCATATTCGCCTCCCCGCTAGTGAATGGGCGCAGCCTGCGCGATGACCGTGCTGATATCGTTCGCGCGCAGCGCACAATTCCAATTGGTGCGCAATTGCGCGTCAGAATTGTCTTGGCCATCGCCGCCGCGGTGCAAACCGGTCAGCACCCAGGCGCCCTGCGCGTTGCGCCGAAACAGCGGCATGCCGCTCGAACCGCCAAGCGCGTCGCAACCGTGCGGCGATCCGTCGGGAGTGATCAGGGAAGCATAGTCAGAGTCCACGGCGCATGGCGTCGTCGTGCGGCCAGGGGGCGGCGCCTCCGCGCGGCAGGTATTGTTGCCCCAGTCGGCAAGCTCGTAGCGCAGGTCCAAGTCGAAGCTGACCTCGTACTTCTCGATTGGGTCGAGATAGGGCGTGCGCCGAAACTGCGCCGCGAAGAGCCCGGTGGCCGCGCCTGACCAGGCGTCCGACTGAGGATTGTCCAGCGTGACCCGAAAGCCCGCGAACGGCGTGTCGCCAAATACGACCTCAACACCTCTTGGCCCCGCGCCAGTGTTCAATACGCGCGGCGACAGCTGCAAAATGGCGAGATCGGGGCGCAACATGGCCGGAGCGTTTGCCGGTGGCCAAAGCACGTCCGCCGCGCACATCATCGGCGCGAACCAGCGTGTGGCGGCGTTAGCGCCGTTGTACGGGAATGGGTGTGGAAACGGGCGCCCGAACAGAATCGTCCGCTCTCCGGCGCGATGCGCGCAATGCAGGTTGGTGAGCACGCGCCCGTCGCCCAGATGCACGCCGTTGCAGACTTCGGTTTGTCCCTTGATCAAGATCGTGACCACCGCCCTCGCGGCGTCGGCAGCGCCTGACGGCAGAGCATAGTTCACCACATGCGCGGTAGGCTGATCCGGGGTCCGGCAACCCGACAACGTCGGCGCCAGGCTGCACAGGCCTCCCGGACGCGGCGCATTGTTGATCAACTCGAAGAGTCGCGCCGGCACTGGGTCATCCTTCTCGACGACGCGAAATGTGCCGACGCGCTGCTGCAAGCTGCGTAGCGCGGCCTCGTAGTCCGTCTCACCGAAGCTCGATGATTCATCGACCATCACCAGCACCGGGCGAAATCCCGCAAGCTCGGTGTTCGCGCCCAACGCATTGGCGAAGTTCGGCGTATTGAGGCTTTCACCCTCACCCTGCGCAGCGGCGTTCATCGCGCCGAGTGCGCCGGTCCACGAGGCGGATAGCGTTGGTTGCGGGTTCGGCGGCGTGAATTGCAGGCAGTTCGCGTGGGCAAGCGCCGGCGCCATTGCCGCGCAACACAACGCTGTCAGGAGATTCTTGATAGACATCTCACCGCCCCAACCAAGCAATGACTTTGCTTTTGCGAACTGGCAACACCCAGTTGGGGGAGCATCAATTACGCAGACCGCATTGCAACATCAGCGCGAAGCCGCGGTTACAGGGCGACGGATTTTGCCGTGCTCCCCGTTTGAAGCTCCGAGGGGCATTGAGGAGCTTCGCCATGAGATACTTTTTAGCGATGGCCGCGGTGGCCGCGTTCACCACGATTGCCGCGCCTGCCGCCGACGCGCGAAACTGGGACCGCGTCGAAAACCGGTTCGACCGCGCAGAGAACCGCTGGGACCGGCGCGAAGATCGCTGGGACCGCCGGGAAGATGTCCGCGACGCGCGCGAGGACATCCGCGATGCGCAGCATCAAGGCGGCTGGCGCGATCG
>JADLHI010000223.1 GCA_020848895.1 Hyphomonadaceae bacterium | reverse complement strand
GCGCTGACTGACTTGCGCTCAGCTGGCATCAAGCCGGCGGCGCTTCTTCTCGATACGTCGTTCTCAAGCGATGGATTGTTCGTCGAACCCAAGGGATTCTTGTGTGAGGCGGTGGCGTCGGTGCGTGAAGCTGGGGCGATTTTCATCGCCGATGAAGTGCAGGCCGGATACGGACGCCTAGGCGAAGCGTTCTTTGGTTTTGAGCGCCACGGACTCATCCCCGATCTCGTGACGATGGGAAAACCGATGGGGGCGGGGCACCCGCTCGCCGCCGTCGCGGGCAAGCCCGATGTTCTCGAAACATTTGGGCGGACAAGCCGGTATTTCAACACATTCGGCGGCAATCCAGTGTCGTGCGCGGCGGGCATGGCGGTGCTCGACGTTATCGAGCAGCAGGATTTGATGGGCAATGCACTGCGTGTCGGAGAGGCGATGCGCGCGGCGATCGCTGATCTGGGGAGCGGCGCCGTCAAAGAGGTTCGTGGCGCGGGGCTTTTTGTCGGCGTCGAGCTGGCGGACGCGGATTGCGCGGCCCGAGTCGTGAATGGCCTGCGCGAGCGCCGGGTCCTGATTAGCGCCACGGGCCCCGGGGCCAACGTTCTAAAGATTCGCCCGCCGCTGGTTTTTGGCATGGAGCATGCGGAAATCTTTCTCGATGCGCTGCGTGCAGAGTTGGCCCTTCTCTAGGCGAACGAGACGGTGGTGAAGGCGGTGCGGTGCGGCGGGCCAGTGGCGATATGCCAGCGGGGATCGCCTTTGCGCAGTTCGAAGATGTTGCAGGCCAGGGTGAATCCAATCTGCTGATCTTCCTGGTTGGCGCCGCCGCCGCGCGAGACCGGATAGTCCGAATCATCTTGCGAGGCGAGAATCTCCTTTAGGTCATCGATCCCCAGTTCGTTCGAGATACGGCCCTGAAGGCGTTGATGCACGGCCGCGAACCGGAGATAGGTGCTGCGCGCAGGGCGCGGCTTGTTCGGAGCATCGGTCCGGTACTCGTCGCGCCAATCCGTGCAGGTCAAAGGATGGTTGGTGTGAAAGATCGGCGCCTGATGCACTGGCGCATACGGTACGGTCTCGTAAGCAGAGCGTTCGATCATCTGCACGCTGCCGGCATCGCCTAACACCCAGTTGAGGCCGACGGCATGGGGCAGGCGCTGGATCAAGGACCGCGCCTCGATCAGCGTTCGCGCTTCGAGCAACAAGCGGTAGATGGCGAAGATCGGCACGCCGTTGGGGTTGGTGCGCAATTGCCCAAGCGTGTTGTCGCAGACGGCAAACCCAAATGAGTTCATCCCGTTGAGCGAAATCATCCCCGGCACGCTGAGCGTTATGATCTCACCGTCCGATCGATCACACGGCGTGCGCAGCATGACTTGAAAGCCATCCAAGTATCGCGCCAAGTCGAGGTTCTGTGCGACTATGGCCGGCCGGTCGGCGGTGGGGCCGAGCACGATGGTGGTGCACGCTTCGCCATATCCGACCTCCTTGGCAAAGGCCGGCGCTGCCTCGAATTCTTCGTTGACATGCTGAAAGGCGAGCAAGGTCTGATAATCGACCGCGGCGCCCTGAGCGATGCCGTTCAATTCGTCCAGCACCGGCGAGGCGTGCTGAGCCAGCGCGGCTTCGTATCCTGACCGTTCAAAGAGCAGCTCGACGTAGCGGCGCCTGTCCAGGCCGTGAACTCTCTCCAGGTTGTCGCCCCAGAGTTCGATCAGCTCGACAATCTTGCTGCGCAAAGTTTCGCCGTGAGCGCGTCCGCGCGAAGCCGGTGGGCCGTCGAACCGCAAGACCGCAAGCTCCATGGTGTCCATTGCGGCTCCTGCGCATCTCCTCAAGAGACAAGACACCGCGCCGTGTCCAACCCGCTAGCGGTGCGGCTCTTTTCCGCGTCGTGATCTCCAACGGCCCGCGCACAATTGCCGGTTCATATCGGAGAGAGACTGCAACATGGCAAGCAAGGCGCGCGTTGCTGGCGTAGGCATGATCCCGTTCGCTAAGCCGGGCCAGAGCGAAGATTGGGATGTGATGGCGGAGAAGGCGGCGCGCTTGGCGCTCGCCGATGCCGGAGTTTCGTACGACCAAGTCCAGCACGCGTTCGTGGGTTACGTCTATGCGGACTCAACAGCGGGGCAGTCCGCGCTCTATCGCGTCGGCTGCACCGGCATCCCGATCGTCAACGTGAACAACAATTGTTCAACCGGCTCCACCGCGCTTTATCTCGCGCGACAGCTGATTGAACTCGGCGGCGCCGATTGCGTCATAGCGCTTGGGTTTGAGCAAATGCTGCCCGGCGCGATCGGCATGGCGTTCCCCGATCGCAAGCGAACGCTCGACATGCACCTAACCGCGCAGCAAGCGATTCAGGGTGTCGATGCGAACGCTCCGTTCGCGGCTCAGCAATTCGGGGGCGGCGGCCTGGATTATCAGCGGCGTTACGGCGCCAAGGATGAAACCTTCGCGCGGATCGCCGTGAAGGCGCGCAGCCATGCGGCGAACAATCCGATGGCGCTATTCAGCACGCCGATCAGCTTGGAGGAGGTGATGGCGGCCAAACATCTCTATGGCCCCATCACGCGCTTGCAGGCTTGTCCGCCGACCTGCGGCGCCGCCGCCGCGATTCTCGTATCGCCGGCTTTCGCGCAAAAGCACGGTCTCGATGCATCGGTGGAAATCAAGGCGCAGGCGCTGACCACCGATCCAGCGTCATCGTTCGAAGGCAGTTCGATGATGCGGGTGATTGGCTACGACATGGCCAAGAATGCCGCGCTGCAAACGTACGAGGCTGCGGGGGTAGGTCCGAACGATGTGCAGGTGGTTGAGCTTCACGATTGCTTCACGCCCAACGAACTGGTGACCTACGAAGCGCTTGGGCTTTGTCCCGAAGGCGGCGCCGAGAAGTTCATTCTCGATGGCGATAACACCTACGGCGGCCGCTTTGTAACCAATCCCTCCGGCGGGCTCTTGTCCAAGGGTCACCCGCTCGGCGCCACGGGTCTGGCCCAGTGTTTCGAGCTTACCCAACAATTGCGCGGCGCGGCCGGGGCGCGTCAGGTCGAAAATATCTCGCACGCGCTGCAACACAATTTGGGGCTGGGCGGCGCATGCGTCGTCACGTTGTACGGGCGTGCGTGATGGTCGATCGCGCATTTGTCGGCGTGGTGTCCGAGCCGCGCAACATTGAGGTTGAAAAGGGGCAGCTCAAGTTCTTCGCCAAAGCGACGGGCGAGACGAACGCGATTTACTTTGACGAAGCAGCGGCGGCGCGCGCCGGTCACCGTACTTTGCCGGCGCCTCTAACCTACATGTTCTGCCTCGCATCGGCCGCACCGGCGAAGCGTGGGGCTATCTTTGGCGACATGGGCGTCGATCAGGCGCGGGTTCTGCATGGCGAACAAAGCTTCACGCACTACGCACCGATCTATGCCGGCGATGTGATCACGCTGGTGACTGAGACAATCGATATTTACAGCAAGAAGGGCGGGGCGCTCGACTTTATCGTGCAGGATACAAGAGCGACCAATCAGGATGGTGTGCTCTGCGCAGAGATGCGCTTTACCGTCGTCGTTCGCAACGAGGTGGCGCCGTGAGCGAGCCATTCTCCTTTCGCCCAGGCGCGGTCCTTCCTGAACTCGTGCGAGGGCCAATCACGCGAGGCACGCTTGCGCTTTATGCCGGCGCCTCGAACGATCACGTTATGCTGCATATTGACAGCGACTTCGCAAAGGCCGCGGGCATGGGCGACGTGTTCGCGCATGGCATGCTCTCCATGGCCTATCTTGCGCAGTTCATCGCACAAGTGGCGCCCGCGCAGAATGTGCAAAGCTGGCAAGTGCGCTTTCTCGCGATCACGCCGGTGCATGCCACAGTGCGCTGCTCCGGCGAGGTGCTGGATGTCTATGAAGCCGAGGGCCGCGCGTTGGCGCGGCTGCGCATCCGCACGACAATCGATTCAGGCGTGACGACGCTCGAAGGCGAAGCGATCGTCGCGCGCAGCTGAGGGAACGACATGAAGCGCTTGGAAAACAAGGTGGCGCTGATCACCGGATCAGGGCGGGGCATTGGAAGGGCGCTTGCGTTGAAGCTCGCTGGTGAAGGCGCCCGCGTCGTCGTCAATGACCTCGATGAGGCGCCAGCCAGCGCCGTTGTCGGTGAGATCAAGGCAAACGGAGGCGCGGCGATCGCCGTACCGGGAAGCGTGACGGAGCCGGACTTTGGAGAACGTTTCGTCGAAGCGGCGATGGCGACGTTTGGCGGCGTGGACATCATCGTCAGCAACGCCGGCTACACGATCGACAGCGTCATTCAAAAAATGACGGACGAGAATTTCGACAAGATGATCGACGTTCACCTGAAGGCGCCATTTCGTATCCTGCGCGCCGCGGCCGAACCGATACGGGTTATGGCGAAGAAGGAAGCGCAGGAAGGACGCGAAGTCTTCCGCAAAGTGGTGCTGATTTCCTCGGTGGCCGGAACCGGCGGAAACGTGGGGCAGGTCAATTATTCTTCCGCGAAGGCCGGTCTTATCGGCATGACGAAGTCGCTCAGCAAGGAGTGGGGACGTTACAAGGTTTGCGTGAACTGCGTCGCCTTCGGCCTGATCGGTACGCGCCTCGCGCAAGCGAGCGAGAATCCGGAGGCTAAGATCGAGATTGAAGGCAGGACCATTCAGATGGGCATTCCAGCCGCGTCTTTGAATGCGTTCCGCGCCAACATCCCGCTCGGCCGTGAAGGCACGCCGGAGGAGGCGGCCGACGGCGTTTATTTGTTCTGCAGCCCCGAGAGCAATTATGTGAGTGGGCAAGTTGTCATTGTTGGGGGAGGTCTGTCGTTCTGACGCGGCCACCGCGAAAGCTCTACAAGAGAAACGAAACGCATCAGCGTTTGTAGTGCGCGGCGATTTTTCCGGCTTCGGCGGCGATGGCGGCGCGGAGGGCGGGCGGGTCGATCACTTTGACCTCGGCGCCCAGGCGCAGCAATTGCAGCTTGGCAAGTTCGACGCTCTCAACCGGGACGCGCGCGCGGAGCCAGCCTTCAGGTTTGCACGGCTTGTTATTGGCCAAGAGCGCTTCGTGCGCGGCGGCGTTGGCGTCGCGCAGGATGCGGCGCCCGGCGGGCGAGACTTCGATGGTGGCGTGCGCCTTGAGCAAACGCGCTTCGAAGTCCTTCGACCATTCGCGCCAATAGCGGGAGAGGTTGAACCGGCGCGGTCGTGTGAAGCGGACATCGAGCGTCTGCATCTTCTGGATGTTTGAGACGCGATAGGTGCGCGGCGCGCCTTTCACGGCCGCGACAAGGTACCAAATGCCGCCTTTCAAAACCAGCCCCAGCGGATCGACAGTGCGCTCGACCAATCCTTTCCAGCTCTCATAGCGCAGGCGAATGCGCCGTTCGTTCCAGACGGCGACGGCCAGCGGCTTCAGTACGTCTGAGGCATCGGCGCGCGTGTACCAATTGATCGGATCGAGATGAAAGCGGGCGGAGACGCGCTCGGCGCTCGCGCCGGATTCCGGCGGCAAGCTTGCAAGCAGCTTCAGCTGCGCGGCGGCGAGATCGGGGCCCAGACCTAAATCCTGCGCCGCTGCGCCGACGCCAGAGAGCAAAAGCGCATCGGCTTCTTGCGCCGTGAAGCCGGTGAGCTTGGTGCGATAGCCGTCGTGCAACTGGAAGCCGCCAGCGCGGCCCCGTTCGGCATAGATCGGCACGCCGGCGGCGCTGAGCTGATCGACGTCGCGATAAATGGTGCGGACGGAAACTTCGAATTCCTCCGCCAGCGCCTCGGCGCTGAGGCGCCCACGCATTTGCAGAAGGATCAAGATCGAAAGAAGCCGGCTCGCACGCATTCCGCGATCATAGCCCAAATCCTGACATTAGGTGGCAGGATTGTGGAATAGGGTCTCGCCTGGCTTTGATTTCGTGAGGGGAGAGACATGAGATGGATGTGCAAAGACGGGCGCTCTTTGCCGCCGGCGGCGCGATGCTGCTGCCGGCATGCGCAACAGGTGCGCCCATGAGCGCGCCCGTCAGCTTCGACCCGATGCCGCCGCTGCCAGTGACGCGCACACCCGGTCAGCTTGGCGATTTTGGGTTTCTGACCGGCGAGTGGCGCATCCACAATCGTTCGATCGTCAACGGCGAGTGGCTCGAATATCCAGGCGAGGCGACGGTGTACGCAATCCTTGCGGGCGTTGGCAGCGTTGAAGAGTTGCGGATTCCGGCGCGGAATTTCTCCGGCATGGGGCTGCGCCTGCTCGATGTCGAGAACCGGGTGTGGGCCGATCATTGGGTCAATGCGCGCTCGGGTGTGGTGACTGCGCCGGGGCAGCTTGGGAGCTTCGAGAACGGCGCCGGTATCTTCAGTAGCGACGAACTCGCCGATGGCGCGCCCGTCAAGTACGTCGGCGTTTGGGACAATATCACGCCGCGTTCGTGCAGGTGGCGGCAGGCTTCATCGCGCGATGGCGGACAGAGCTGGGATCAAAATTGGATCATGGAGTGGTCGCGCGCCTGAGATTTGGGCTAGATTGAGCGCATGAGCTTTCATGCGTTCAACCGCGCCATCGTGCGCACGCCATCGCGTTCCGTGGTGGATGGCTTGCGTGCTGTGGATGTCGGTGCGCCGAACTATGAGGGCGTGCTGCGTGAGCACGCGGCCTATGTGCATGCGCTTGAAGCACTCGGCGTGAGTGTTGAGACGCTGCCCGCGCTCGAAGCGTTTCCTGACTCTGTTTTCGTTGAAGACACGGCGCTCGTGTTCACCGGCGCCGCGATCTTGTTGCGCCCGGGCGCGGCGACGCGGCGTGGTGAAGCCGCGGAAATGGC
>JADLHI010000222.1 GCA_020848895.1 Hyphomonadaceae bacterium | reverse complement strand
GCTGATTCCGGTGTCCTCGGTCTCTCCGGCTTCGCCGCGCTTGGCGCTGTGATCGCCTTTGCGTTTGGGTTCGCAACCTTTGCCCCCGTCATGTCCGTCGCCTTCGCGCTTATCGCGGCGTTGCTCATCGCCACGCTGGGCTGGGCCGCGCGTGGCCCAGCGAGCCTCGTTCTTATCGGCGTTGGCCTGTCCAGCTTCGCCGGGGGGCTCATTGCGCTTGCGCTCAACCTTGCGCCAAACCCAGGCGCGCTCGCCGATCTCGTCAATTGGACGCTTGGTTCCGTCGAAGGCCGTTCACTCGAACATGTCGCGCTGGCTGGAACGCTGCTGGCGATCGGCGCTGGTTTGATCTTCGCGGCTGCGCGCGGCGTGCAGGCGTTGACATTGGGCGAAGAGGCCGCCGTCGCTATCGGCGCCAATCTCGCCAATACGCGCACGCTCATTGTGCTCGGCGCCGCGGCTTGCACAGGTGGCGCAACCGCAGTGGCTGGCGTCATCGGTTTCGTAGGCATTGCTGCTCCTCACCTTGTTCGCGCCGTTGCGGGGCACGATCCCGCGCGGCTGCTGCTCCCGAGCGCGCTCGCGGGCGGCGCATTGCTCGTGTGCGCGGACATTGGCGTGCGCTTGCTGCCGACAGACACCGAACTCAAACTGGGCGTCGCCGCCGCGCTGATTGGCGGACCGATATTCGCGATCATCGCGGCGCGGCTCGCATCGCGGGGAGGCGACGCATGAGCGCGCTGCTTTCACTCCGCGGTGTCAGCGCCGATCTCGGCGCCACGCACGCGCTCGATGGCGCGTCGCTGGACGTCGCGCCCGGCGAAATCATTGCGCTGCTTGGTCCGAATGGCGCGGGCAAAACGACACTATTCCGCGTCGCGCTGGGCCTGCTCGCCGCGACTGGCGAGATCGGACTCGGCGGCGCGCCGCCGCAAACTCTCTCGGCTCGAGATCGCGCGCTCCGCGCCGCGTATCTTCCGCAACGGCCGCAATCTATATGGCCAATAAGCGTCGAAGCCCTCGTCGCGCTCGGCCGCTTCGCTCATGGGGCCGCGCCAGATCGCCTCGGTGCACAGGATCAGCGCGCCGTCGATGAGGCGATCGAAGCGTGCGGGCTCGGCCCGCTGCGTTCGCGGCGCATGGATGAGATTTCTGGCGGCGAGAAGGCGCGCGCGCATTTGGCGCGCGCTCTCGCGCAACACGCGCCTTTGCTGCTGCTCGATGAACCGACCGCGGGGCTCGATCCGGCGCAGGCGTTTGGCGTTGGCGATATCTTGAGGGCGCATGCTGAGAAGGGCGGCGGCGTCATCTTCTCGACCCACGACATCGCGCTCGCCGCGGATGTCGCGCATCGCGTGCTGCTGATAAAGTCCGGGCGCATCATTGCGCAGGGTGCGCCCGCGGATGCGCTGGCCTCCGACGCGCTGCGTGAAGCATATGGCCGACCAGCACACCTTCAACGCGTCGGCGACAGCTTCGCTGCGATCTTTGAGCGTTAGAGCCTAAACGCGCCGTCTTGAATCTGAGCGTAAAGCGTAGGCGTGATTGGCTTGTAGGCCGACGCTTCCGGCTGATCGAAATAGAGCGCTTGCTCAATCTTCGCAGGATCGAAGCCGTCACGTACGAGATCGACTTTTCGATACTTGAACGTTCCCGTTGTCTCGATCGCTGGCGCGATGCGGATGAAGAGGGGGCGGGCGTAGCTTGGCAGTTCGTGGTTGAGATAGTCGCGCAGACCTTCGATCTTGAAACCATCGCCTGGCGTGATCGCGGCCATGCCGGCTCGGCCGTCAAATTTGCCGATCTTCACGCCGTAGACGTTCGCTTCATCGACGCCGGGATAGCGCGAGATCACTTCGGCGACCTCGGTTGTGGAGACGTTCTCGCCCTTCCAGCGGAAGGTGTCGCCGATGCGATCGACAAAATAGAAATAGCCGTCCGCATCCTGGCGCATGAGATCGCCGGTGCGAAACCAGGCATCGCCCTTCACCAGGACATCGCGCAGGATTTTGCGTTCGGACGCGGCTTTATCGGCGTAGCCCGTATAGTTGTGGCGCGCGTCGTCTTGGATAAGGCCTACCGCTTCGCCAGCCTCTCCGAGTTCGCAGAGCACGCACAAACCGTCGGCGTTGCGAACCGGCATTTCAGCCTCGACGTCGAACTTTACCAGTCGCACAGCGAAATTGCGCTGCAGATAGGGCGGCACGCGGCCGATCGCGCCTGGCTGGCCGTCGAAGTTGAACATCGAGACATTGCCTTCGGTGGAGCCGTAAAACTCCATGATCCGCGGCACGTTGAAGCGCGCTTGGAATTCCTCCCACACCTCAGGGCGGAGGCCGTTGCCGAATGCGAGGCGCAATTTGTGCGCCCGGTCCAACGGTGTCGGATCTTGGTTCACCAGATAGCGGCAGAGTTCGCCGATATAGACGAACATGGTGCAGTTATTGTCGATAACATCGGCCCAGAAATGCGAGGCCGAGAACCTGCGCCGCAGCACGATTGTGCCGCCGTTTAACAGCGCCGAGCCGACGCCGCAGAGACCGCCCGTGGCATGGTAGAGCGGCAGCACGCAATAGATGTTGTCTTCCGCATTGGCCTTCGTCGCGCCGGCGAAGCTGCGCATGTAGAGCTGCGCGCGCATGTGCGTGATTTTCGCGGCTTTCGGCATGCCGGTGGTGCCGGATGTGTAGATATAGAGCGCGACATCGCGCGCTTTTTGCCCGACGCGCCGGCCTTTCGGCGGCCGCTCTGGCGCGAGCTTCGGTTCTTTGAGGTCCAGCGCATGGCGGTCGGGCGCGGCGGCAAAATCTTGATCGATGATCCAATAGCTCAGCGATCGAGGCAGTC
>JADLHI010000221.1 GCA_020848895.1 Hyphomonadaceae bacterium | reverse complement strand
GGGTCTGTCTTTGCGATCGGGTTGGTGACATCGTTGGCGCCGATCACATAAGCGACGTCAGCGGTGCTGAACTCGTTATTGATGTCTTCGAGTTCGAACACTTCGTCATACGGCACATTCGCTTCCGCCAGCAGCACGTTCATATGCCCGGGCATGCGCCCTGCCACCGGATGGATGGCGTAGCGGACCTCGACGCCTTCCTTCTTCAGCATGTCCGCCATTTCGCGCACGCTGTGCTGGGCCTGCGCGCTTGCCATGCCGTAACCCGGCACGATGATCACCTTGGAAGCGTACTTAATGATGAAGGCGGCGTCGTCGGCGCTACCTGCCTTGTAGGGCCGCTGAACCGCGCTTGCCGCCGCCGTCGCGCCGTCTGCTGCGCCAAAGCCGCCGAGGATGACGCTTATGAAGCTGCGGTTCATCGCTTTGCACATGATGTAGCTGAGGATCGCGCCGGATGAGCCGACCAGCGCGCCGGTGATGATCAGCGCCACGTTCTCCAGCGTGAAACCCAGCGCCGCCGCCGCCCAACCCGACTACGAGTTCAGCATCGAAACCACGACGGGCATGTCGGCGCCGCCGATGGGAATGATCAGCAGCACGCCGATCAGCAGCGACAAGCCCGCGAGCGCCCAGAAATGCCATTCGATGGTGCCATGCGCCTGCGCCATCATCACGATCAGCAAGCCGATCAGCGCCGCGAGGCCGATATTGATGGCGTGACGCGCCGGCAGAATGATCGGCGCGCCCGACATGTTGCCGTTGAGCTTCGCAAACGCGATCACCGAGCCGGTAAACGTGATCGCGCCGATCGCGGTGCCGAGCGAAAGCTCGATCAGCGATTGCAGATGAATCGGCGTGCGCAACAGATATGCGCCAACGTTTTCGTCTGTCGCGATGTGGAAACTTTCCGGCGCGTAGAACGCCGCCGCGGCGACCGCAACCGCCGCAAGGCCCACAAGCGAGTGGAACGCCGCCACCAGCTGCGGCATCGCCGTCATCTTGATCGAGCGCGCGATCATCGCCCCGACACTGCCGCCAATGACGATCGCGGCGACGATGATGATCCATGTCGTCGTGTCGGGGCCGACCAGCCACAGCGTCGTGGCGATGGCGATCCCCATGCCGACCATGCCGAACGTATTGCCCTGGCGGCTCGTCTCAGGACTCGAAAGGCCCCGCAGCGCCAGGATGAAAAGCACGCCCGAAACGAGATAGAGCAGTGCTGCAAGGTCAGCGTTCATGTCAGCCCCTAGGTGGTCCGAACTGGCGATAGCGCTGCCAGCCGGAAAGAATGGTCACCGCAGGCGCGGCGAAGAATACGATGGCGGCGATCCAGGCCGGCCAGCTCCAAATTTCGGTCGCGCCGAGATAGGCAACCACATTGCCTACGATCGGCACGAAAGCGAGCACGGCGCCAAATATGGTCGAGGGCAGCGCCGGCCAGTCAAAGCTTCGCTGCACCCATTCGATGACCACGAACACTTGCAGCAGGCAAAGCGCGACCCACGCCAACGCAATCAAGCATCCAATGCCGGCGCAGCCGCGCATCTGAATTTGAAAGCGGCGCATGTCTTCGCGTGCGCGCGTGCGGTCGAACGTGTGCGGCGTGACGGATGGTTCTTCACTGAGATTGGCGAGCGCACGCTCCGCCGCCTGCCGCAGCTCATCGTCGCTGACCGCGCCCTCTTCGCCGGCGTCCAGAACGTCCGCTTCGAACGCCTCGACCGTGGGCTGCAGCGCCGCAATGGCGCGCGGCACAGCGCCGCCGCTTGTGCGCCAGCCATCGACAAAGCGGCGCATGAACGCCTCGGCGGAGAGACGCCCGTCGAGGTAAGCTTCGATCAGTGCGCGCCAGTCGGCCGGTGTCACTTCTTCTCTTTCTTCTTGTACATCGCCAGCATCCGCTGGGTGACAAGGAAGCCGCCGAAAATGTTCACCGCGGCGAGGCCAGCCGCGAGGCCGCCCGCGCCTTTGGCGATCCAGCCGCCGTCCGTCAGCGCGCTCGCGCCGGCGGCGATCAGCGCGCCGACGATGATCACGGATGAGATCGCGTTGGTCACGGCCATGAGCGGCGTGTGCAGAGCCGGCGTCACCGACCAGACGACGTAATAACCGACGAAAATCGCCAGCACGAAGATGGCGAGATAGAAGACAAAAGGATCAACCGCTTCCATGAGCCCCTCGGAACGGATTCTTCGCGAGGGACTAAGAGGCGGAAATTGCGCCGGGTCAACCGATAGTCGTCGCCAGCGTTACGAACCGAAACGAGTACGGCACTGGTTCGCGGCGGCGGTGCGTTCGGCGGCGGGCTGTTCTTGCCAGAAGCCCTTCGCGGCGCTGGCGGCGTAACGTCCGGTCATGCCTTCGACGCCCTCTTCTCGGTTCAGCGCGTCCAAGATGCGGCCAAGCAGCGGCGCCCACTCGCCCGAGGCGCCGCGCGGATAGGTGAGCACGTCGAGATTGCCCACAGGCGCCACCGCGCCCGCGCAATTGCTGAGGTCTTGCGCCATGCTGGCGTTCTGCGCCTGCGCCTGCGCCGGCGTGCCGAGCGCGGCAGCGCCAAGGGCCGCGACGATCGCGTTGCGAGCAAAACCGGCCATGCGTTCCTCCGTACCTTTATTCGGTACTGTAGGTCGCGTCGGCGCGGATGACGAGGCCGACGCCATCCGTCTCATGTGTTTCCGCAGCGCGCTCACCGCGATGGTTGCGATAAATCAACGTATGGCCGCGCGCGCCAACCAGCAGATCTTCCGGTGTGAAGGTAAGCTGCGGCGCGCGCTCTAGCGCCTTTTCGAAATACAGACGCAGCAGGTCCTTGCCGTGAATGACGCCGTCCGGTGAGAAGCCAAGCGCGGCAATGTACGGCGACGAAAACTCGATATCGTCGGCATAGAGCGCACAGATCGCGTCGAGATCGCGCTTGTTCCACGCCTCGTAATAGCGCTTGGCGAATTCGACGTCGTTCATGCCGCGCTCTTCGGCGCGAAGTGCGGATGGACCAGCGCCCCGCCTTTGCTGAGCATCGCGCCCTTGATGATCTCATCGTCCCACGCGGGTGCAAACGCTTTGCTGTCCCTGTCGGTCAGCAGCGGCAAGAGCGCGAGCAAGTTCTTGGCGTACAGCGAAGATGCGTCTGACGGCAGCCGCGCGGGCAGATTGGTGAAGCCCATGATCTTCACGCCGCCAACTTCGACCAACTCATCCGGTTTCGAGAGCGGGCAATTGCCGCCCTGCGCCACCGCGAGATCGATGATCACCGAACCCGGGCGCATCGACTTGGCCTGCGCTTCCGTGACCAGCACTGGCGCGGCGCGCCCTGGGATCAGCGCCGTGGTGATGACGATGTCTTGCTTAGCGATGTGCTCCGTCACCAGCGCCGCTTGCTTGGCCTGGTATTCGGCGCTCATCGGCTTGGCGTAACCAGCCGTGGTTTCGGCTTGCTTGAACTCTTCGTCTTCCACGGCGACGAACTTCGCGCCGAGCGACGCCACCTGCTCCTTGGTGGCGGGGCGCACGTCGGTTGCGGTGACGACAGCGCCGAGGCGGCGCGCGGTCGCGAGTGCTTGCAGGCCAGCAACGCCAACCCCCATGATGAACACCTTCGCCGCCGCGATCGTGCCTGCGGCCGTCATCATCATCGGAAACGCGCGCCCATAGAGCGCTGCAGCTTCAATCACCGAGCGATAGCCGGCGAGATTGGCTTGCGAGGAGAGCGCATCCATCGATTGGGCGCGGCTGATGCGCGGAATGAATTCCATAGCGACCGCATCGATCTTGGCCTTCGCAAGCGCGTCGATCGCCGCTCTATCGCCGTACGGCTCAAGCAATGAAGCGAAGCCCGAACCGGCTTTGATCTTGCCGATCTCCGCATCCGTCGGCCGGCGCACTTTTACAACGAGGTCAGCGCCGCCGATGCCGCCATCAGAACTGATCTCAGCGCCTGCGGCTTTGTACTGCTCATCGGGAAAACTCGCGCGCCCACCGGCGCCGGCTTCAACCGTCACCGTGTGGCCGAGGCCCACGATTTTCTTGACCGTCTCGGGCGTCGCCGCGACCCGGGTCTCCCCAGGCGCGCTTTCCTTGAGGACGGAGATTTTCAACGATCAGCCCGCCATCGCGGAAATGACGAGCCCGCCGATCGCCAGCAGCACCCAGAGCGCCACTTGTATGGCCCAATAGACGCCCGAGAGCCGGAACGCCAAGCCAAGCGCGACACCGATCACCACGAACGCAGCGAGGCCAGCCCACCAGCCGGCGCCAATCGCGAACGCCAGCGTCAGCAACGCCACCACCTGCACGACCAGACCGCTGGTCCAGACGGTCGCCATCAGGAAAGCGTGGAAGGTCGCCTTCTGATCTTGGATGTCCATGTTTCCGTGTGCGCCGCTCTGCGCCATGCCGCGATCTCCTGTTCGGTGGGCGGTGTAAACCGCGCCGCGCAGGTGAACAAGCGGACCTCGCGCCGCGCCTAGCCCCAATCGACCTGGTCGGCCAGGACCGTTCGAGACGGCGTCGAAACGGTCACGTTCGGCCGCCGGACCGGGAGGAAGGTCACCGCTTCGCCCTCGAACCGGGCAGCCGTCAGCGTCCCCGATGCATAGGCGCCGGTATCCACAGCGATGCGGCGAGCGTCGGCATAGGGCTGATCCACTGGCGTATGGCCATGCACAATGCGGTGCGAGAACGGGCGCTTGGACGCGATGAAGGCGTCGCGGCTCCAGTAAAGCGCCTCGTCGGACTGATCGGCCAAAGCGCGCGTATCATCGACGCCGGCATGCACGAAGGCGTAATCGCCAAGCTCGACGTAGCGCTCCAAGCCATTCAGAAAATCAAGGTGTGCTTGCGGCATGCGAGCACGCAAGGCGTCAGCCGCATCCTGCCAAGCTTGGGCCGGGGCATTGAACGGAGGCGGACGCACCCCGTACGACATCACCGTCTCGGCGCCGCCCTGTAGGAGCCAACCGCGATGCGCCATCGGGTTTTCCAAGAACGCCATCAAGGATTGTTCGTGGTTTCCCCTGAGGTAGCGGCACTCGCAATGACGCGGCCGGCCGGCAGCCAACATGCCCAGCACGCCCGCGCTGTCGTGGCCCCGGTCAACATAGTCCCCCAGGAAGACGACAATCGGCGGCCCGGCCAGGCGGGCATCGTCGATCGAGCGCGCCTCCAAGAGCGCAATCATGTCCGCCAACAGGTCCGAGCGGCCGTGTATGTCGCCGACCGCATAGCCCACCCGCCCGTCGAGAAACCTCGCGACGGTGGATTTCGACCTTTGGAAGAGCCGCAGCACGCTCACGCGGCGATCAGATCATCCGCGCTTCGCGCTCGCAACGCACTTCCCGAATTACGCTTCTTGGTTGCGCGACAACCCTAACGGCTCGCGCGACGCGATCCCTGAACACAGCGCACGGGAAAATTGTCGCGGGCTGTGAGGCGAGTGCTGGCCCCTGCTTTGCTTCCAAAACGCGATAGCGTAGGAACGCCGCGAGGATCGGACTTCATGACATCGCCAATCTGGCACACTCGCCGCGCTTTCCTGCGTTCACTGGCGCTTACAGCTGGCGCTGGCGCGCTGTCCGCCTGCTCCACTATGGCGCCAACCTCGGACGCGGTGGCTGAGCCGGTGGAATATCGGCTAGGTCCTGGCGACCAAATCCGCATTACGGTTTTCAACGAACCGGACCTGACCGGCCCGTTCACCGTCGGTTCGCAAGGCATGATCGCCTACCCGCTGGTGGGCTCGATCCGCGCCAGCGGCCTCACCGTACCGGAATTCACCACAGCGCTCCAAACCGCGCTTTCGACCTACGTTCGGAGCCCGAGCGTTGCAGTGGAAGTCACGAATTATCGCCCGTTCTTCATCCTCGGCGAAGTCGCGCGGCCTGGCACCTATCCTTACTCGGCCAGCCTCACCGTGCCGAACGCCGTCGCGACAGCGGGCGGATTCACCTATCGCGCGAATCGCAGCCGCGTTTTCATCCGTCACGCGAATGAGAACGTCGAGCGCTCGTATCCGCTGACAGTCGCAACGCCGGTTCTGCCGGGCGACACCGTTCGTATTGGCGAACGCCTCTTCTAAAAGCCAAACGCGGTTAACGCAGCGCCGCGCTCTTTTCGACACGTTCGCGCGGCGCAAAGCATGCATGGCGACGGCTTGATGACGACATTGGCTTTGCCACGATGCTAGGCTTAATGACGTCTTCGCCGTTCAATTCGAGCACCAAGAAATGGGCCGCGCGTGAACCATATGAACGTGGTCAATAGAGAGCCGGCGCTGGAGACGCGGAAGCAAACGCCGCGAGGCTTGGCCGATATGCTTGGCCTCACCGCCGCGAAAAACATGTTTCGCCGGCGCATGTGGCTGATCACGATCGGCAGCGCCGCCGCGGCCATCTTGACGTTCGCGATCATCATGCTGCAGCCGCGCGTCTATACCGCGACATCGATGCTGATCCTCAATCAGCCGGCGGCGGCGGCAAGTGCTGCTCAGGTTTCGCCGCTCGATGCGGAAGTGGCGCTGCTGCGCTCGCCCGCGCTGATGGGTGAACTGACGAGCGCGCTCGGCATGCAGGCGGGCGCCGCCGAAACGGCCGGTCTGGCCGAAGACCTCTCGCGCGCGATCGCGATCGTGCCGCGCGCCGAAAGCGGCATCATCGAAATCCACGCCCGCGCCGCGACCGCGCAACGCGCCCAGCTGCTCGCCAACACCTACGCCGACGTTTACCTCGCCAGCCAGCTCAACATGAGCGCGGCCGGCGCCATGAGCGAAAACTCGTGGCTATCGCGCCGCTTGGCCGAATTGCGGGAGGACGTGCAAACCAAGGAAGACGCGCTGAATGCGTTCCGCCTTGAGGCAGGCCTCAACTCGCCGGACGACGTCGTCGCGCCCGAGCCGCAGGGCGACAACGTCCAAGCGCTGCTACAAGGCGCGCAATCGGAACTGGCGGAACGCGAGGCGCGCCTGCGCCAACTTAACGATCTGCGCTCCTCAGGCGCGGACATCGATGCGCTGGCGAGCGCGGTGAACTCAGCCACCATCAACTCGCTGCGCGAGCGCGAAGCCGACATCAACCGCCGCCAGCAGGACCTGGAGAACCGCTACCTGCCGACCCATCCGGCGGTTCAGGCGATCCAAATGGAGCGCCGCGACCTCGACGCTCAGATCGAACGCGAAGTGCAGCGCTTCCAATCCGGCCTGGAGGCCGACGTCGCCCGCGCCCGCTCGCGGGTGCAGTCGCTGCAACAGCAACGCCGCTCAACTGCCGCGCCAGCAACGCCGGCGCCCGCAAACAACGCCGGCGCCCAAGAGCGCCTGCACGATCTGGAGCAGCAAGCTCAAGAAGCGCGCGCGCTCTATGAATCTTTCCTGGAGCGCTATCAGCACTCGGCTGACCAGTCGCAACTGAGCAGCCCGACGACGCGGCTCCTCTCCGGCGCGGCGCTGCCGGGCCAGCCGTCCTCGCCGCAATTGCGCTTTGCGCTGCTGATGGCGCTCGCGGCCGGCTTGCTGGTCGGCCTCGGCGCCGGCCTTGTTGCTGAACTCTTCGACCAATCGGTGAAGAACGGCGACGACCTCGAAGCGAAGGTCGGCGTGCCGGCGATCTCTTCGATCCCGACCATCTCCAAGCGCATGATGCGCCAGATGCCGCCAGCTGAGCGTCACCCCTCAGGCTATCTCGTCGGGCGTCCCATGTCGGCGTTCACGGAATCGCTGCGCGTGCTGCGCACCGTCATCGTCTATTCGAAACTCGATCTGTCGTCGAAGGTTGTGGCCGTCACCTCGGCGCTGCCGGATGAAGGCAAGACCACGATCTCGATGTGCCTGGCGCGCGTTGCCGCCATGTCCGGCCAAAAGGTCTGCGTGGTCGACTGCGATTTGCGCAAGCAATCGATCAACGACGTCATCGACATCGAAACCGATGTCGGCATCCTGCAAGTATTGGCCGGCGAAGCGCCGTGGCGTTCGGCCATCGTCAAAGACCCGAATTCGGACGCGCACGTGCTGCCGATCGCCGCCTCCGGCTTCACACCGCGCGACGTGTTCGGCTCCGATGCGATGGGCAATCTGATCTCCGAACTGCGCGCCCACTACGATCTCGTGATCCTGGACTGCGCGCCGATCTTGGCCGTGGCGGAAACCCGCATCGTCGTCGGCCGGGCCGACACCACCGTGCTCATCGCGCGCGCCGGCCGCACTCATATCGGCGCGATGCGCGCCGCCGTGGCGCAGACCGAAGCTGCCGGCGGCAACATTCTGGGCATTGCGCTCAACTACGTGCTGCCGCGTTGGCAGTCGTACTCGGACTCGCTCTATTTCAACGAGTCGAAGTCCTACTACAGCGTTTCGTAATCAGGGCTGCGAGCGGCGGCGCACGACAATGCCGCTCGTGCTTTGCCCAGGCGCCGCGCGCTCAAAGCTCGGATTCCAGAGTTCTTCGCGGCGATCGAAGATCGAGCGCAGGCCGTCCCAGAAAATCAGCACATCGGTCGTCAGCGCCCACGACATCGCGTAAATCTTATACTGACTGGGATCGCCGCTGCCGCCGATGATCGTGCTGATGCCGACAATGCCTGGCCGCGCGCTGAGATAGTAGCGCCGCGCCGATTTCATCGGCTCAAGCTGCGCGCGCGTGAGCGGGCTGGGGCCCACCAGCGCCATCTCGCCGCGGATGACATTGAAGAGATGCGGCAAGCGCTCCAAAGCGCCGCGCCATTTGGCGCGCCGCGACATTGCTTTGGCGGGATCGTTGGCGATCTCGTCCGCCTTGGCCAAAGGCGATATGCGCAGAGAAAAGCACTTGAACGAACGGCCGCCATAGCCAACGCGTTCATGCGACAAGAACACGGGCGAGCGGTCACGCAGCTTGGCGACGCCGGCGGCAAGCAACATTACGGGCAGCCACGCCGGGGCGGTGACGAGCGCAACTGTCAGATCGATCGCGCGTTTGGCGACGCCGCCGAGCATTGCATCATACGAGACGATCGGAGAACTCGCGAGATCGCGGCGAAGCCCAGCTTCGAATGTTGTACTGGACTGTTCCGCCTTCTGCGGGCCCTGCGGCTCTGGCGAACCACTGGGCAACTGGATGAGCATTGGTATTTCCTGACCTGTCGCTCGCGCGATTAAGAACCTCCCGCGAGAAACTGCAATGTCTTCCGGCGTTCAATTGGTTATTTTTCGCCAGTCGCTCACACAAAGCCACAAACCGCGCTTTGCACGGGAAAACCTTCAGCAGTGCAGACCATCCTTGTGGATAACTTCACCGCTGCGACTAACAATTGCGCTCGAATTCGCCTGAGTTTTGGCTATAGGCTGTGGATAGCTGATGGGAACGGGACGCGGCGCGAGAGCTTGTCCCGTTGAGGAGTAGCTCGTGACTGCACCCGTGACTGGGGATCGGCCTCGGTATCAAGAGCCGGGCACGCTCGGCGCAGCGACTCTGCGTGCGCGGCGCCCGCCATCCAAGTCGCTTGCGCTTGGGCGTTTGCGGCGCGGGATCCGTCGCCAATGGCTGCTGTTTGCGCTGATCGTTGTGGTCGTCGCCGTCGGCGGCGTCGCGTACGACTTGAGCGGCGGCGTCAAACCGCTGAGCGCGCTGCTGTTTTGGGCGCCCATCGGCGTCGCCGCCGGATTTGGCGTGGCGCTGGTGCGCGAACTTGCGCGCAACACGGTGACCTCGCTCTCAAGCTTCGGCAAGAACCGCGGTTACGCAATTCTCGGCGCAGCGCCCGAACTGACCGACCGCGCGCTCCGGCAGCTGCCGCCTGACAAGCGCTCGCCCCTCGGCTGCCTTGCCTTCCAGCCGGCGTCGCCGTTCGCGACGGCGTTCCGTGATCTGCAAAACGCGATCTCCAAGGATGGCGTCGTCGCCTTCGCCGGGGCGCTCGCCGATGAAGGCGCGACCACTGCCGCGCTCTGCACGGCCATTGCCGCCAACCAACAGGGCCGCAGCGTCGTTGTAATCGATTGCGACTTTCGTCGCCGCTCGCTGACCCGTTCGCTCGGCTTCGATCCCGACGAGGGCCTGATTGACGCCTGCGAAGAGCCCAACCAGTGGCAGAACTTCGTCGGCGAGGAAGACGAAACCGGCCTTCATTTCATTCCCGCCTCGCGGGCGCGCAGCCCGTGGCGCAACGTGGCGTCAGCGCCTGGGTTCAAGGAACTGATCATGCGCTTGCGCCAGCACTACGATCTGATCGTGCTGGATTGCCCGCCCATCCTCGTTGGCGCCGATGGCGCG
The DNA here is from genome assembly GCA_020848895.1 of Hyphomonadaceae bacterium. Classification (GTDB taxonomy): domain Bacteria; phylum Pseudomonadota; class Alphaproteobacteria; order Caulobacterales; family Aquidulcibacteraceae; genus Vitreimonas. The sequence goes on along the minus strand of JADLHI010000221.1, from coordinate 11,298 downwards.
ACGACGGCCAGCATGGCTGACAAGAGCATTCTGGTGACCGCCTGGGACAGAACACCTATCCCGGCCGTGCGGCGCGCCATGGCGGCGCTGCAACGCCGTCCGCGCGCGCAGACAGCCGTCTACGTCAATCGCGTTCCACCGGAATACCGCTTCGGTCGTTTGCGGGGGGACTGATCCCGCCGCGCGCCGCGAGCATGCTGTCGGGCGCGAGCGCGCCGCCGATCGCGATCGCCAGCTGCGGAAACACCGGCGCCAGATTGCCTTTGAACTCACGCGCATGCGCCCAATCGGGCGTCGCTGGCCGCGGAATAACGCGCGGGCTCGACGATTCTATCTTGCGGCGAATGAGGTCTTGAATGAACGGCGAGGATGCTCCGCCGCCAACCGCGATCGCCTGCACTTCCGAGCGCCCGCGCGCGCGCGCGTCATCGCGTACAATCGCCAGCGCGTGATCGTAGGCTTGGCGCAAGCTCTTCTGAAACTCGCGGAAATCCTCGTCCTTCTCGACCTCACGCAGAGAAAGCGTGACGCTTCGGCCTTGATTGCGCAGCGTGGCGCGGCCGTCCGCCATTACCGCTTCCTTGATGTCGCCCATCTGGCGCATGAGCGTCGACCACAATTCGGTGCGCGCGTCCTGTCGCTTGGCCCACTTGGCCGCCTCAAGCACGCGATTGGCGATCACGCGGTCTATGAAGTCACCAGCTTGCTTCAGCGTGACGCGCGCTTCCGGCAGTTCGATGGTGCGTGGCCCCAGCCGTGCGAGCGCCGCGATGTCGGTGGTGCCCGCGCCCATATCGACCACGATCATATGCGACCCCGATCCCTCAAGACCCACCGATGTGTAGGCTGCGGCGGCCGTGGCCTCGAAGATCAGGCCCATTTCGAGCGGCTCGGCCCGCTCCATCGCTTTCGGCAAGGCGTCACTGATTGCCCGTAGCGAAAGCCCATCGGGCGCCAGGATGCGTTTGCCAACGGCGGCGCGAAACGCTTCCGCCTCTCCGAAGAGCCGCACGATGACATCGTGCATGCCGGCGCTGTCGCCGCTTCGCCACGCGGGCGCTGCATAACGGCGCGTGAAGGTTCCGCCTTGTGCGAGCGTCGGATCGGCCAGGATCGCCCGTTCGATCGAGGCGAGCAGATAGGCGAGGTAAAGCACGATCAGATCGCGCATCTGGAAGATGCGATGTGGATCGATTGTCGCCGGCGCGTTGGTGTTCAAGGCGCGGTCCAGATCGCTGACGCTGAGCAGCGTCTTGAACGAGCGCAGGGCGGCGCGTTTTTTGTCGGCCTGCTCGTCGGCTTCGTTCAGCGCCGCGCGCCCAAACAGCACGCGATCCTCATCCACGAAAACGGCGCTATCGAGCAGAAACGCATTCTGGCCTTCGGCGCTCAGCATCAGCGGGCGCAACGTCGCCGGATCGAAGCGCGACCACGCTCCGCTCGGCGCCACCGCAGCCTTCGAAAAGGCCGTGCCGAAGTCGATGCAGAGCGTCCAGTCGCTCATGAGCGCTTCTTCCGGTTTACCGGCGCGACACGCGGCTTAGCCAACACTTCGCCTCCCCGCGTGACGCCACGAGCCTGGATACGCACCGTCTTCGGCGTTTTCGCAACGGCCTCGTTCAACTCGTGCGCGTCAGGGTTGTAAGCGACCTCCTCTTCGAGATCCTTGAGGCGAGTCAATCCGCGCTTGCGCGCAGCCCGCGAAAGCGCCTGGCCCAGCCGCTCAAGCGCGTCCTTGCGCGCCTTCTTGCCATCGGCCGTTTGAGCTTCGTCAAAATCGGCAAGCGCCTGCGCAAGCGCCAGATCGGCCTCGCTCCAAGCCGCTTCGGCAAGCGCATCGGTCAGCGAAACGCCCTGCGCCGCGCGTTTCCGCGCGGCGCTTTTTTTGGGTTTGGACTTCTTTTCCCCCGCGGGCATGCCCAAGCTCATTCGCCTCGACGCCCGCGTTCGCTGCTTAGAGGCGCAGCGTCAGGCCAAGCGTCGCCTGATTGACCTCGTAGTCGCGGTAGGCCGGCGAATCAACTTCGTCGTGCTGATAGCGGAAGCGCACGGCGGCGTTTGGGCTCAGCATATAGTCGGCGCCCAATTCCCACTCGTTGTAATCGTCCTCACGCGCGATCGTCTCATAGTCGCGGTTGCCGAAGCGCGCCGACCCCGTGAGGATCACGTTGCGCAGCAGCTCGTGATCGACGCGGATGCCGTATTCTTCGGTGACGTAGGGTTCGCCCGAGGTCGCGCCGATCTGGTCATCCGCATCGCGGCGGGCGTCGACCGTGATAGTCGTGAGCTGCGTCACGTACCATTCGACGTTGCCCTCGATGGCGACGCCATCGAACGTGCCGGCAACGCCAGCATAATCGCGCTCGAACTGACCAACCGAAACTTCACCGCGCATCAGATCCGTGTTGAGCGACAGGCCAACCATGTAGGCTTGGCCATCGGAGTTGAATTGCGGCGAGTTATCGTAGTCGCGCTCGTCGATCGCCGCCGAGAGAAGCAAGCCGATGCGCGGGCTGAGTTCAGCTTCGACACGGCCGCGCAGCGCGCTTTCGTCGTTGTCGCGGAACGATTGCAGGCCGTCATAATCGTATTCGCTGTTGACCGCATCGAGGCTCACATTGAAACGCGCGAAGCGATGCGTGATGCCGATGCCGGTATCCATGCGATCGTACTCGACGGGGTCGCCGATGAACGGTGAGTCCGGGTCGGTGCGAGGCGAAACTTCATGCGATGAGCGGGCCGAGCCGCGGATCGCCGTATTCTCGCCGATATCGAGGCGGCCGGTGGCGCGAACATAATGCTCGTCCGCGTCTTCATTCGAAAAGTCCTCGTGGCTGAGGAAGGTGGCGCCGGCGTCGAAGGCAACGGCGTGGCGCGACCAATCGGATGACAACGCCAGGTTCGGCGAGACCGCGTAGATGATGTCGTCAACATCGCTCGGCGCGCCATCGGGCGCGGCGAACAGGTTGTCCGTGCTGGTGATCGCCAGGTCGAGCGAGGCGTTCAGGTTGAACGCGCCGAGACGGCGCCCGGGAGCATCATACTCCGGACGATCGCGATCGCGCACCGAGACGCTCTCTTGGCGCTGCACGTCTTGCACTTGTTGAACTTGCTGAGTTTGCGCCATCGCGTTGACCGGGGCGAGCACGATCAGTGACGCCGCGAAAAGCGAGGCAAAAGGATTGATACGCAAAGTTTCCCCCAAGCCGCCAGGCACACCTGGAAATCCAGATGAAAAGAGTGAACGGCAGAGGATTTGGCGCGAATGGCCCAGATCGCAACGGATTGCGCCAGCAGCGGGAATTTGCGCCGTGGATTGATTAACGCGCCGAGAACGAGCGGACATTTGCGGCTCCAATTGCCCGCCTGGGGCAGTGATTTGGAGCGCAGAGTGCCGGACCGCGGTTAACCGAACGCAACCGGCGCCGGCGCGCAGCGCCGGTAAAGTTCGGTAATTTCAAGCGCCTTACGGCCTTAAGCGGTGGGCGCCGCGCCTTCCGGCTTCTTGTTGTAGGCGCGATACACCATCTCAGACGGCGGCCCGACGAGGAATTTCTCCGCGCCGTCGCTCAGCGCGCGGGCATAAACTTCCATCGCGCCATCGAAAGCCTCGATGGTCTGATCGATGTCGGAATCCTTGTGCGCATAGGAAACGACGATTGACGGGGCAATGACGCCGCGTTTGATCAGTTCCTGCAGCAGCACACAGCGATAGGCTTGGCTGGGCTTCTTGTCCGGATCGGTCGTACCGAACACGGCGTTCGACGGCATGCCCATGACCGTGATGTGCTCGTGGACGCCGCGCGCGCGCGCCGTCTGCTCGATGCCCGTCATCAGCCGCTTGCCGGCCCGGACCATGTGTTCGATCACCGGCTCGTTCTTATAGACGTCCATCGTCGCCATCATCGCGGCCAAGCCGTGGGTTTCGCCGCCGTGCGTCGTCGACATCAGGAACACGCGCGGCTTGTCCCACTGCTCGAGATCGCCCAGGCGCATGAATTCGCGTTTGCCGGCGAGCGCCGAGACCGAGAAGCCGTTCGCGATCGCCTTGCCCCAGGTCGAGAGATCGGGGTCGATGTCGTACATGTGCTGGGCGCCGTAATTGTGCAGCCGGAAGCCCGAAATCATCTCGTCCAGAATGAAGAGCGCGCCGTCTTCGTGCGCCAGGCGCTTCAGCTCGTGGAGGAAGTTATCCTTCGGATCGTTGCCGCGCGTCGGCTCAAGAATGAAGCCGGCAATCTGCTTCGGGTACTGCTTCAGCAGCGCTTTGACGCTTTCGATATCGTTGTATTTGAACTTCACCGTGAGATCGCTGATCGCCTTCGGCACGCCGCCATTGATCGGCGTCGAGCCAATGAACCAATCATCGACCGCAAAGAACGGGTGATCGCCGCAGATAGCGATGTAATCGCGGCCCGTGTAGGCGCGCGCGATTTTCACGGCGCCCGAAGTGGCGTCCGAGCCGTCCTTCGAGAACTTCACCATCTCGGCGTTCGGGATCATCGAGAGGAATTTCTCGGCCGCGGCAACTTCAATCGCCGCCGGCCGCGTGAAGTTCACGCCGTTTTCGAGCTCGGCCCGCACCGCCGCCAGCACCGGCTCGTAGGCGTGACCAAGCGTGACGGCGCGGTTGCCCATGCCGTACTCGATGTATTCGTTGCCATCGGCGTCCCAAGCGCGGCAACCCTTGCCGCGCACGATATGTCCCGGCGCCAGCAGCGGGTACTGATCGTCGCCCTTCGCGTAGGTATGCGCGCCGCCAGGGATCAGGCGCTGGCCCTTTGCGCGCAACACGTTGGACTTTTCAAAGCCGCGGTGGGCCATCGTCGTCTTCCCTATTTCAACAGAAGTTTGCGCGCGAAAAACGCTTCCGCATAACGCTCGCGACACTCGACGCCGCGGAGGCGCGCCAGGCCACGGAAAGTCTCATCGTCAAACCAGGCTTTCGAGCGCTGCGTGCCGAAATGCTTGTGCAGCAGCTCGATCTTCTTCGCGAGCACCTCTTCGCTCAGCGGCACAAAGACGTTTGGCTGCCCAAGATCGCCGTCCCACTTCGGAATTTCGTATTCGAGGATCAGGTGATCGCGGAACGTGTTCCATGCCAGTTCGCACACCATGCGATGATCCTGGTGCGCGTCGTTGCGCTGGTGGCAGAGCACAACGTCCGGCTTCTCCAGCCGCTTCAGCCCTTCCACCCAATCCTTCACCGCTGTGCGTTCGGCCGGAAAGTAGCCATCTCGAAACTCGCCGAGATGAATGTCCGCGCGCGCGGCGCCAGCCAGAAACTCCATCGCACTCGCGCGCGCCTCATCCGCACGTTCGCCCGGCGCCGAGAGCGCACACCAATCGACCGACACCTCAGCGCCGGACGCGATCCATGAAAGGATCGTCCCGCCTGCGCCAATTTCGATGTCATCCGAATGCGCGCCGAGCGCCAATACGCGCAGCGCCTTGCCCGGCCGTGCGAGGTCGAGCGCCAACATCTCAGACTTTCGGCTTCTTGCCGTTGCCGTTGACCTTCCAGGGCATCTCGCCCTTCTCCATCATCTCTTCCAGCACTTGGCGGTCACGCAGCGTGTCCATCGAGCGCCAGAAGCCGGTGTGGCGATAGGCCATCAGCTTGTTCTCGGCAATCAGCCGCGCGAACGGCTCGACCACAAGTTCTTCGCCGTCATTCATGTAGTCGAAGATCGCCGGCTTCAGCAGGAAAAAGCCGCCATTGATCCAGATCTCTGAGCGATCCGAGGTGATGAATTGATTGACCTTGCCGTCTTCGGCGATGTCGGCGAGGTGATAGGTCACCGGCGGGTGCACCGCGAGGAAGCACGCGATCTTATCGCTCTTCTTGAACTTCTCGATCATGTCGTCGAGGTTCACGTCCGAGAGCCCGTCGCTATAGTTAGCGAGAAAAATCTCTTCGTCCTTCACATGATCGCGCACAGCCCACAAGCGGCTGCCGATATTGCGCCAGACGCCCGTGTCGATCATCGCCACGCGCCAATCTTCTTCGCGCGGGCCGAGCAGTTCGACTTTCGAGCCTTCGACGATCACATCGCCGTAGGTCTGGGTCTTATAGTTAAGGAAAAACTCCTTAACCGTGTTGGCCTTGTAGCCGAGGCAGAGCACGAAATCCTTGTGCCCGTACTGGCTGTAGTAATTCATCACATGCCAAAGGATCGGCTGATGGCCGATCGGGATCATCGGTTTCGGCACACTTTCGGAATACTCGCGGATGCGCGTCCCGAGACCGCCGCAGAATAGAACGACTTTCATAACCCCTGCTCGCAAGGCTTGGCGCGCTTCTCGCGTCAGCCGTTAAGGCTGCAACACACGTGCCGCGGAGACTGTTACGCGCACCAATTTCCAGCGCCGTCAACGACCTCGTTCAAAAGGCGGAAAACACACCTCAGCTGGCGTTTAACTTGACAAAACGCGCGCTCTGACGGCACCTGGAAAATCCCGATAAAATTTGGAAGTCACCACCGGCGCTTGAGCGGCCGTGGACGCAGATCGTGCGGCCCGGAACGTGCTTTACGCGCTGGTGAACGGCGAACCGTCGCGATTTAGGAAAGCTTTCCATGCCCGTTATTCGTGAGTCAGTGGTCAACCAACTCTACAAGCCGGGCATCGGCCAAGAGCTGTGGGACTTCGCCAACACGCTCTATCCGATCTGCCGCTCGATCTCGGGCAACGGCGTCCGCGAGACGCTGGGCCACATCAAGTCGAAGATCGACCTGCAAATCCACGAAGTTCCGTCCGGCACGCAGGCCTTCGACTGGACGATCGCGCCTGAGTGGAACGTCCGCGACGCCTGGATCAAGGACCCGCAGGGCAACAAGATCATCGACTTCAAGAAGCACAACCTGCACGTCTTGAACTACTCGGCCCCGATCAACGGCAAGTTCCAGCTGGCGGACCTGAAGAAACACATCTTCACCATGCCGGATCAGCCCGATCTGATCCCGTACCGGACCAGCTATTACAACATCAATTGGGGCTTCTGCATGAGCCACGACCAGCTGATGAGCCTGCCGGACGGCGAGTACGAGGCGTTCATCGATTCCGACCACAACCCGAACGGCTCGCTGACCTACGGCGAATACTTCATCCAAGGTGAGTCAGACGAGATTTTCCTGTTCTCGGCCCATTGCTGCCACCCCTCGCTCGCCAACGACAATTGCTCGGGCATGAGCGTCAACACCCACCTCGCCAGGGCGCTGACAGAACTGAAGGGCAAGACCCGCTACTCGTACCAGTTCATCTTCGCCCCGGGCACGATCGGCTCGATCACCTGGCTCAGCCGCAACGAAGACAAGATCAAGCGCATCAAGAACGGCCTGATCCTCTCGTGCGTCGGCGATCCGGGCGGACCTACGTATAAGCGCAGCCAAGCGGGCGACGCCATCGTCGATCGCGCCGTCGAAAAGATCCTGCGTGACGAAGAAGCGACGCCGAACATCGTCGACTTCTGGCCCTACGGCTACGACGAGCGCCAATACAACTCGCCGGCGTTCCGCCTGAACGTTGGCCTCCTGCTGCGCTCGCGCTTCGGTCTCTTCCCGGAATACCATACGTCAGCCGACAACATGGAATTCCTGAAGCCGGAAGCTCTCGAGAAGTCGTACAAGCATACGATGCAAGTGATCGACATTATGGAGAACGAGTACAAGACGGTGAACCTTGCTCCGCACGGCGAACCGAACCTCGGCAAGCGCGGTCTCTACGGCGCCATCGGCGGCGACAAGAAGGCTTACGACGCCAACCTGCCGGTGTTCTGGATGCTGAACCAATCGGACGGCCAGCACTCGCTCCTGGACATCGCCCAGCGCGCCAAGCTCCCCTACGAGCGCATCCACGATGCAGCGAAAGTGCTGAGCGAAAACGGCCTACTGGAAGTCAAAGGCTAACACCTATGGAGCGCGGGCGTCCCCGTCCGCGTTCTTCCGATTGGATCAAGCCGCGGCTTTTGTCGGCAGCCACGCGGGCGAGGACGCCCGCGCTCCATATTGTTCCAACGCCGTTCACAACAACGCGAGAACTGGCGCAGAACACGCGTTGGTGATTGCGCGCGTCTTGTGCGTGTTCGCGAATGTGTGCGCTCCTTCTCATCGTTAGGAGGGAGACATTTCATGTCCTACAAATTGAAACTCGGTGTAGCTCTGGCTGTTGCTGCGTTGGCCTTGCCGACGCTCGCGGCGGCGCAGGATCCAACCACACGGCTCGATATCACCGTCATCGGCGCTGTTCTTACGGACGAGTCCGAGCAAGTCGTCGATCGCAATGCGGTCGAGACGCCGGCGATGCCAATCGTCTATGAAAATGAAACCGCCACCGAAGCAGCGGCGAACGCGGAAGCGTCAACCGCTGACGCGGGCGCGAACCTCGGCCATGGTGTCGAGTCTGAGTAAGCTCGCTAACTGACCGGCGGCGGCGATCGAACCTGGGTCGCCGTCGCCAATCGTCAGCGCGATATGCGCGCTATCGAATTCCCGCAGCGCCAAATCAAAGCTCCGCCAGCGGCCGTCGACATACGCAACCACCCAGCTGTGCGGAATGAATGCGTTGCTCACCCCATGATAGCTCTGCCGCGAATACGAAACCCCGCTCACCACGCGCGTCGGAATGCCCGCCGCGCGGCCTAAAGCCGCGAGCAACACCGCCGCCTCCGTGCAATCGCCGCGGCGGCGGTCGAGCGTATCGAGCGCCGAGTAATGGCCGTTGAAATCCGCCTCTTCGAGATAAGGGATCGCGCGCTCAAGCAAGACTTCCATCTTGCGCGCATCTGAAACCTCATAACCGCGCGCCGCCGCCGCCATCGCCTGGAGCCGCGGATGATCGCTCTGCAGCCACGCTGTCGGCCGTAGCGCCGCCGCGAGATACGCTGCATCCGTTGGCAAACCCGGCCCGCACGTGTCGCAAATATCCAGCGTGATAAAACCGCCATCGCTGCGCGCGCGCTGCTCTCCGGTTTGAGGCAGCGGGAACGTCATCCCATCGCGGAACTCGTAGCGATAGCGGATGTGCCCGCGCCGCGCCTGTTGCGAAATCTGATACGGCGCGCGCTGGGCCATATTCGGGATCACCTGATACGGCGGATGACGCTGCTCCGCCGTCGCCCGATCGGTCAGCCGCACACGAAACGTTTCGCCGAACATCGGCTGCGCCACTTCAAGAAGCCGCCCGTTCTCCAGCACCAGGCGCGACACACCGCGCAGGTCTTGCCCGTCATAGCGCCAGCGCACGGCGCCGATGCGTCCCTGCGCGTCCGGCGCGCCGAGCGCTTCAACCACGATGCGTTCCACCGCCATTGCATCGCTGTCGAAGTTCAGAAACTCCAAGCGCGGCGCGCTTTCTGGCGTCCAAGCCTGGATCAGCGCGTCGCCATCGTCAAAACGGACGTCTGGCGGCAGCACTATCGTTTCGCGCCCAGTTCCCGCCGGCGTTTCACGAACCACATCCACACGGCCGGCGCCGACGGTGGCGTGAGTGCGGGTCAAGAACCGCCCGGTACGGGCTGTGGATTCAATCGACGACACGCGGCCCGCTACATCTTCGCGAACCACAGTGCGCGTGGTCGTACGATTGGCGGCGCCGCCACGCTCGCGCAAATAGATCTGCTGGCTCTCGATCAGGTCGCGCCCATCGGCGCGCGGCTCTACCTGCAGCGAAACATGGCCCAAGGTGGCGCCGCTATCGGCGACGATTGTGTACCAAGTCGTCGGCTGATCCGCGGAGGCAAGCGTCACGCCCGCCGCCAACGCCACAAGAACGAATGCCGCAAACCGCCTCATGGGACGACGCTAGTTCAGCCCGCGCCAACCGCCGCCTCACGTCTCCGCGAGCGGCGCGGCAATCACCGCAACGTGAGCCGCCGCACAACACTATGGACCGCCGGCGTCCCGCCGGCCTGCGCCAGCCTATCTAGGTTGGACCGCGCGGCTCCGCCGCGCATGCGTCGCGGAGTGACGCGCTCTTTGCTTGCAAGCATCAGCGCAGGCCGGCGGGACGCCGGCGGTCCATAAGATCTAGAACCGCACCGGCATCGAGCTTGGCTTCACGCCGCTCTTCTCAGGCTGCACGAAATCCGGCCAAGCCTTGTCCTTGTCCGACATCTCAGAAACCGGCAGCGGCCACTTCAGCCCAAAGGCCGGATCGTCATGGCGATAGCCGCCGTTCGAATCCGGCACGTACATGGCCGAGCAGAGGTAGCTTACCTGCGTATCGTCCATCAGCGTTTGATAGCCGTGGGCGAAGCCGCGCGGGACGTAGAGCTGGCGGCCGTTCTCGAACGAGAGGTCGAAGCCTTCCCATTTCAGATACGTGCTCGAATGCGGGCGCATGTCGACGATGATGTCGTGCACGGCGCCTTGCAGCGCACGGACGACCTTCACTTCGTAATGCGGATCCACCTGGAAGTGCATGCCGCGAACGGTGCCCTTCGTCTTCGAGTAGCCGGTATTGTGCTGCGGATAGCTGACCTCGAGATTGTTCTCGGCGAATTCCTTCATGCAGAAGGAACGGCCGAACCAACCGCGATTGTCGCCAAACGGCGTCATCTCTATCAAGACGACGTCCTGCAGACTGGTCTTGTGGAATTTCATTCCGCGGCCACCGCTTCGCCGGTCGGACGCAGCTCATTGTTCAAGAGATCGTCAGCGAGGAGCTTCTTGATGTGGGCGATGCGGTTGTAGCGCGTGCCTTCGAATTCCTCGACCGTGATGCCGCTCTTCTTGTAGGCGGCGTAGAGTTGCTCGGCGCCCTTCACCGCATCCCATTGCGGCTGGAAGCCCGGCAGCACGCGCTTGATCTTCTCGAAGCTCACGCGATACGAGCGCGGGTCCGGACCGGCTTCGCTGGTGAGTTCGATCGTCGTGTTCGGCACGATGTCGCGGACGATCTCGGCGATCTGGCGGACGGTGTAGTTGTGCGCCGTCTGGCCGACGTTGAAGGCTTCGCCGCGGACCAGATCGGCCGGGGCTTCGAGCGCGGCGATGAAGGCGCGCGAAATATCTTCAATGTGAACGATCGGGCGGATCGGCGTGCCGTCCGACTTCAGCAGGATGACGCCCTTGGTCATGCCCCAGGCGACGAGGTTGTTCAGCACGATGTCGAAGCGTTGGCGCGGCGAGACGCCGTAAGCGGTCGCCGGGCGGATGAAGACCGGGCAGAAGTTCTCGTCCGCCATCGGCTTCACGTCGCGCTCAACCAGCACCTTCGATTCACCGTAGGCCGAGACCGGCGCGAGCTTGCCGGTTTCGTCGATCATCTCGTCGCCTTCGGTCTTGCCGTAGTTCGAGC
>JADLHI010000220.1 GCA_020848895.1 Hyphomonadaceae bacterium | reverse complement strand
TCGGCACCGATACGCATCGCTTCGCCCACCAAGGCGGCAGCTCGCGCCAATCGCAGGGCGCATCGCTCCCGGCGATGTCGATCTCACCTGCCGATGCCGACGTGCTCGCCAATCTTCTCGGCCGCGGGGCCGTGCGCGTGCGCCTCGATATCACCGCCGAAATTCGTGAGAACGCGCAGTCTGGCAACGTCATTGCCGAAATTCGCGGCCGCGAACGCCCCGAAGAGATCGTGCTGCTCGCGGCGCACTTGGATTCCTGGGACATGGGGCAGGGCGCCATCGATGACGGCTCGGGCGTTGCGATCATCAGCGCCGCCGCGCGCTTGATCCGCGATCTGCCGCGCCGTCCGCGCCGCACCATTCGCATTCTGCTGGCTGGCGCTGAAGAAAACGGCGTCCACGGTGGCGCTGCCTATGGCCGCGCGCACGCAAGCGAAGCCGCCAACCATATCGTCGCGCTCGAAAGCGATTTTGGCGCCGGCCATGTTTGGCGCTTCGACACTCAGTTCGCGGAGCCAGCTTTGCCGTACGCGCGCGCGTTCCAGCGCGCGCTTTCTCCGCTGGGTGTGTTGCCTGGCCCGAACCAAGCCGATGGCGGCGCCGATGTGTCCGCGATGAAAGAGCTTGGCGTGCCGGTTGTTGACCTCAGCCAAGACGGCACGAACTATTTCGATCATCACCACACGCCGGACGATACGCTTTACGCCATCGATCGCGCCGATCTTCGCCAGAATGTCGCCGCGTGGGCCACGTTTGTGTATCTCGCGGCCGATGGTGATTGGACCTTCCGCGCGCCTGCTCAATAAGCGCGACCGCGCTGCGCACCGATGCTAGAACCAGCCGGCCTCACGCAGCGCGCGCACGTTGGGCCGGCTCACCGGGGCTTCCGCGCCGCCCTTGAGTACGAGCACGAGTCTGTCGCCGTCGCGCCGCGTGCTCTCAACCGCGTCGCGCGCCACCCACCAGGAGCGGTGTGTCTGCGCGCCCTCCAGGCCCTCGAGTTCGGAGATGGCATCGCTTAGGCGCATCAAGATCAGGTCCGATCCTTTCGACGTATGCAGCCGCAAATAATGGTCCTCGGCTGACACCGCATAGATCACCGCACCCTTCACCTTTGCCGGCAGCCGCTCTGCGAACCGCACCGACGGAGTGGGGGCGCCGGGCGCGGGCGCGTGGGTGACGCGTCCTGGCCAATTCACCACGATCATCAGCGCGGTCATCGCTACGCTGAGAAACAGCACGCTGCCGATGAGCGCTGGAAACGCCGCCAGCGGTATCCGCGTGCCAAACACCAAATTGGTGTAGCCCCACACAACCAAAGTCGCGGGCAGAGTCAGCGCGACCGAAAGGATCGCACCGAACAGCCAAGGGTTCATGTTCGCCTTCGGGATTTTGGCGACGACGAGCGACATGGCGTGCCCAAGCAAGCCGCCACCAATCATCAGCGGCACCCAGTAGAGCAGCCGCTGCGCCAGCGGCGCACCGCCCGATTCCATCGCGCCCACGAACGCCAACACCGCGCCGGCGCCGGCGGCGATCGCCAGATTCCGCGCCCATTCGCGCCATGTGCGCGGTGAATCGCCCGCAACTGGCGCTTCGCCAACGGCAGGCGCCGGCCGTTCACGCGCAGAACCAGCATTTTCACGTATCTCGGGCTGCAAGCTCGAACTCCAATCGCCAGGGTCTCTAGCAGACTTCGAACGGAGACCAGACCCTGATGCAGCTTACTCGCGCCAACACGTTCCGTCTGATCGGGTCCACGATCGGGATCGGCATCCTGGTCGTGGCCATGTGGCCCTTCTTCCCGGCCATGTTCCGGCGGCTTGGGGATATCTCGCTGCACGCGCCGGATTGGTCGCTCTGGGGGCGGGTCTCCTGGCTCGTGAAGCTCCATGTCGCCGGCGCCGTCTCAGCGCTGGTCATCGGCACGATCATCCTCTTTCGGCGGAAGGGGAGCGGCCTGCACAAGACGCTCGGCTGGTCCTGGGTCATCGCCATGGCCGTCGCCGCCATCTCCAGTCTCTGGATCACCGGTCTCAACGGCGATTCCTGGTCGATCATCCATTTGCTGAGCGGCTGGACGGTGATCGCGCTGCCAATGGCGATCTGGGCGATCCGCAACCGCAAGGTGGAAGCGCACCGGCGCGCCATGACCGGCATGTTTGTCGGCGGATTGCTCGTCGCCGGCGCGCTCACCTTCCTCCCTGGCCGCCTGATGTTCGAAACATTCTTCGGCTGATTTTCCAAAGGAGACGACCCATGAAACTCATCACCGCCGCGGCGGCGTGCGCGCTTGCGTTTGCGGTTCTTTTCGACGGCCACGCTTACGCCGATCAAGTCAGCCTCGATGTGCGTGTGGATAATGTGCGGCTAGATCAAGGCGCGGTGCGCGTTGCGCTTTATGATGAGAGCACGTGGCTCGGCGAGCCGGTCGTTGGCGAGCAGATCGAGTCTACGGCGACATCGGTGACGCTGCGCCTGAACGTGCCCGCGAGCGGCCGTTACGGCCTCGCCGCCTATCAAGACACGAACCGTGACGGGCGCCTCAATCGCAACGTTGTCGGCATGCCGTCGGAACCGACGGCGTTCTCGAACGATGCGCCGATGCGCTTCGGCCCGCCGCGTTTCGCGGACGCCGCGCTTGATGTGAGCACGCCTTCGGAAACGGTGCTTACCCTGCGCTAAAACGCCTTGGCTGTTCTGCGCGAAACGGATTTCCATTCGCGCAGAACACGCCTACACAGCGCTCGTTCTCATGCCGAGCCTGTTGCGCAACGTCGCTGCGCTGATCGCAGCCGTGACGATCCTGCAACTTGCGGGCGGCTTGCTCGGCGTCCGCATTCCGCTGGCGTTCACGGAAGACCATTCGCGCACCGCGCTTGGCTTGGTCGCCGCATCGTACTCAGCCGGCTTCATGATGGGTGCGATGATCGCGACGGTGTTGTTCGCGCGTGTCGGCCACATACGCGTCTACGCCGGTTGCGCCGCCATCTTCTGCGCCACGACGCTTGCGCTTCACTTCAGCGAAGACATCTGGTGGTGGGGCTTGGCGCGCATGATCGCCGGCATCGCGGTCGCGCTCATGTTCGCGGCGGTCGAAAGCTGGATCAGCTACTCGATCGGCAGGCACGCGCGCGGCGAGGTGATGAGCGTCTATATGGTGCTTACCAAGGGCGCGCTCGCGCTGGGGCCATTTCTTGCTTCTGGCTATGCTGCGCCGGAAGCGGAGCCGTGGATGATTGCAGCGGCGCTCGCCGCACTTTCGATGGTGCCGCTTTGCTTCACGGCGGCGGAGCAGCCCGATCCGCCGAAGGCCCAACCGCTCGCGCTCGTCGAGCAATTCGCGATTGCGCCCGCTGCTGTCATCGGTTGCTTCGGGGCGGGGCTTGTGAATGGCGGTGTCTTGGCGCTCGCGCCGCTTTATGCTTCGCAACATTATGGCGCGAATTCCGCGGCGGAGTTCTATTCGGCCGCCTTTACAGGCTCGC
>JADLHI010000219.1 GCA_020848895.1 Hyphomonadaceae bacterium | reverse complement strand
TTTGGGCCAAATCGCGCCGCAGGCCTGGCAAGTGTAAACGTGATCTGGCTTGGCCATTCTGACCTTCAAACGAATCCCGCGTTGAGCCTAGCGCGTCGCTTCTGCTAACGCATGCGCCATGACAGGGCGCGGATTTTCAGTGGGCATGTTTGCATGAACAAGCGGAAATCGCCTGCGCTGACGGTCGATTGTGTCGTCTTCGATGCCGAAGACCGCTTGTTGCTGATCCGCCGCGCCCAGGCGCCATTCGTTGACCGCTATGCGCTGCCAGGCGGCTTTGTTGAAGTCGGCGAGACGGTGGAAGCGGCGGCGTTGCGAGAACTGAAGGAAGAGACAGGCCTGGAAGGGCGAATTGTGCGGTTGATCGGCGTCTATTCCGATCCGAACCGCGATCCGCGCGGTCACACGGTAAGCGTGGCGTTCTTGGTTGCCGGCGATGGCGCGCCGCGGGCCGGCGACGATGCCGCCGCCGCAGCATTCATGGCGGACTGGCGCGCCCTGAGCTATGCCTTCGATCACGCGCGGATCATCGCCGATGCGCGCAAGCTGATGGGGACCTAATGGCTTCGATCTACGATTTCACCGCCCGTGACATTGACGGCAATGAGCGCTCGCTCAGTGAATTTCGCGGCAAACTGCTGTTGATCGTGAACACGGCGAGCCAATGCGGCTTCACCTATCAGTACAAGGGCCTCGAAGAGCTGCACCGCAAGTACGCCGCGCAAGGCGTCGAAGTGCTCGGCTTTCCGTGCAACCAGTTCGGCAAGCAGGAGCCGGGCGATGCCAACGAGATCAAGACTTTCTGCTCACTCACCTATGACGTCACGTTCCCGATGTTCGCCAAGATCGACGTGAACGGCCCGAAGGCGCATCCGCTTTATGATTATCTCACGCGCCAGAAGGGCGGCGGTCTGCTCGGGCGCGGGATCAAATGGAATTTCACCAAGTTCCTGATAGATCGCGACGGCAAGGTCATCGGCCGCTTTGCCCCGACGGTGAAGCCGGAAGCGCTCGATCAGGTGATCCAACGCAAATTGGGAGGCGCATGATGCCCGTCCAGCAGCTGACGCCGATCCTGAACGTCTCGAACATCATCGAGAGTCAGAAATGGTTCGAGGCGCTCGGCTGGCAGCGTGGCTTTATCTGGCCCGACGGCGATCCCGATCCGGGTTTCGGCGCCGTGTGCAGCGAGAAAGCCGAGATATTCCTCTGCCGCGGCGCGCAAGGCTCGCGCGGCACGATCATGCCGAAATTTCCCGGCAACGATGAGACCGACGGCGTTTGGATGAGTTGGTGGATGAAGTCGCCGGCCGAAGTCGATGCGCTGCACGCAACAGCGCTCTCGCTCGGCTACATGGTCACCTATCCGCCGACCGACGAGCCCTGGGGCGTGCGCGAGTTTCACCTGCGCCATCCGGACGGCCACATGTTCCGCGTCAGCGCGGGCATCGGCGAGGGTTAGCTCAGCGCGCCTTGGTGTTCGTTGTGAGTCCCTTTGTGCCTTGGTGGTAAAAGGACAACCACAAAGGATGCCAAGAAGGCACGAAGTGCACATTGCCGGCGAGCGCCGGCGGTCGGAGTTGCGCTACACCACCGCCTGGATCGGCCCATCGGCGCGGCCGGCGACGAATTGATCGACCATGGCGTTGCCGCTGGAATCGATGCTGGCGGCGGGGCCGCGCCAGACGATCTTGCCATTGTGCAACATGGCGATTTCGTCGGCGATCTTGCGTGCGCTTGGCATGTCGTGGGTGATCGAGACGGCGGCGCAGCCCAATTCCTTGACCATCTCGACGATGAGATCGTTGATGGCGTCGGCGGTGATCGGGTCAAGCCCGGTTGTCGGCTCGTCGAAGAACAGAATGTCGGGCTTGGCGATGATGGCGCGGGCGAGACCGGCGCGCTTTTGCATGCCGCCGGAAAGTTCGATCGGGCGCACGTCCGCGAACTCGGGCGCGAGGCGCACCTTGCGCATGACTTCGATCGCACGCTCGCGCGCTTCGCCGCGTTTTACATTGTCGGCGTTGATGAGGCGGAAGGCGATGTTTTCCCAGACGCTGAGCGAGTCAAAGAGAGCGCCGCCCTGAAACAGCATGCCGAACTTGCGCATCACGCGCGCGCGGATCTCTTCCGGCATTTTAGTGACGTCAGCGCCATCGACCAGCACTTGTCCGCTATCGGGCTTCATCAGCCCCAGCGCGCATTTCAGCGTCACCGATTTGCCTTGCCCCGAACCGCCAATGATCACCAGCGAGCGGCGCTCAGCCACGTCAATATCGACGCCGTCGAGCACCTGGCGCCCGCGCAGCTTCTTCTTGATGCCGACGAGTTGGAGTTTGGCGGTCATAACGCACACGCTTCCCGGACGCAGCCCCGGCCTTGAGCCGGGGTGCGATCCGGGACCCAGGCGTTGAAGCGTCGTGCGTTTGCTCCCGGGTCCCGGCTCTCGCCTCGCTTTCGCGGGGCATTCGTCCGGGAAGCGTGTGGGGATGGACGCGCGAACATATCTTATTCCACGAAGAACGCTGTGATGAGGTAATTCACCGCCAGGATCAGCACGATGGCGACCACGACAGCATTGGTGGTGGCCCGGCCGACGCCAAGCGCGCCGCCGTTCGAACGATAGCCCTGATAGGCGCCGACGCTGGCGATAATGAAGCCAAACACCGCCGCCTTGATAAGCCCCAGGCCAACGTCTTGTGGCTCCATGAAGTCGAACGTGTTGCGCAGATAGGCCGCGCCGTTGAAGTCGAGGCTGTTCACGGCGACGAGATAGCCGCCCATCACGCCAATGATGTCGGCGACCAGAACCAGCACGGGCAACGTCAGCGTCGCCGCCAGCACGCGCGGCGCGACGAGATATTTGAATGGATCGGTGGAAAGCGTCGTCATTGCGTCGATCTGTTCGGTGACGCGCATGGTGCCGATCTCGGCGGCGATGCCGGCGCTGACCCGCCCTGCGAGCATCAAGCCCGCAAGCACCGGCCCAAGCTCGCGGGTAATGCCCAGCACCACGATGTTCGGGACGAATTGCTCGGCGTTGAAGCGCGCGCCGCCGACATAGATGTTAAGCGCCAGCGCCGCGCCAATGAACACGGCGGTGACGCCAACAACCGGCAGCGAGAAATAGCCGATCTGCATCACCTGGCGCAGAAGCTGGCCGAAGAAGATTGGCGGCGACACGGCCGCCGCGACGGTGCGGCCAACGAAAGCGGAGAAGCGGCCAATCTCGGCCAGCATGCCGAGGAAGCCGCGTCCGATCGGTGCGAACGGATTGATCATCGCCATCCCCTGGCGGGGATGGAGGGATGTGCATCGGCGTCGCTCACGCGCGCACTCCCGTCTTGCGCACCGTGCCGGCGAACGTGGTCAGGATTTCATACGGCGCGGTGCCGGCGAGTTCAGCGATCTCACCCAGCGGCGCGTTGGGGCCGAGGAATTCGACCATCGCGCCGGGTTGCGCTTCGGCGCAGCCGGTCACGTCTATGATGATGAGGTCCATCGAAACGCGTCCCAGAATTGGGCGCTTCGCGCCCCCCAGGACGCCATAGCCGCGACCCGAGAGCGACCGCAAGTAGCCGTCGGCGTAGCCTAGCGCGACGGTGGCGGTGCGCATCTTTTGCGGCGCCGTGAACGTGGCGCCATAACCGAACGTTTCCCCCGCCTCGCAATCGCGCACCTGCAGGATTGGCGCTTCGATCGTTGCGGCGGCGGAGAGTTTCGGATTGTCGGCGTCGAGCGCGCCGGAGCCGTAGAGGCCGATGCCCGGGCGGATGAGATCGAAATGATAATCGGCGCCAATCAGCGCGCCGGCGGTCGCGGCCAGCGACAGCGGCGCCCGCGGAAACAGCATCGACGCATCGATGAAGCGCCGCAGCTGCGTGGCGTTGAAGGCATGTTTGGTATCGGAGCTGCAGGCGAGGTGGCTCATCACCAGCGCCAGCGATGTATCCTTGAGCGCGCTCATCGCATGCGGCAATTCTTCGGGGCCGATGCCGAGGCGGTTCATGCCGGTGTCAATGTGAAGCGCGGCTGCGCCGCGCGCGTCCCAGGCTTTGATCTGCGTCAGTGAGTTGAGCACCGGCGTCAGCTTGTTGGCGACGAGCACATCGATGTCGTCGGACGGCCCGTTGAGCACGAAGATTTGCGGCCCATCGCCCAGTGCGCGGCGTACATAGATCGCTTCCTGCGTCGTCGCCGTGAAGAACACGCGCGCACCCGCTTGCGCCAAGGCGCGCGCCGCGCCCACGGCGCCTAATCCGTACCCATCTGCTTTGACGACCGCGGCGACTGCAGCGCTCGGCGCGAGCTTCCGGAAGAAATTCCAGTTCTCGACGATGGCCGCGTGCTCGACCTTGAGCCGCGCAAGCCGCGGCGGCTCAGCCGGCGAGGGAGGAGAAGCGGGTGAATTGTCCTTTGAAATGGAGGTGCACCGTTTCGATAGGGCCGTGGCGGTTCTTGCCGATGATTAGTTCGGCGCGGTTGGCGACGCCATCAAGTTTTGCGCGCCATTTGATCCATTCCTCAGTGTTTTGCTCCGGCTCGGCCCGGCTGAGGTAATATTCTTCGCGGAAGACGAACATGACGATGTCGGCGTCCTGCTCGATCGAGCCGGATTCGCGGAGGTCCGAAAGTTGCGGGCGCTTGTCGTCGCGGGATTCGACCTGACGCGAAAGCTGAGAGAGCGCCAGCACCGGCACGTTCAAATCCTTCGCCAGCGCCTTGAGGCCCTGTGTAATCTGGCTGACTTCCTGCACCCGGCCATCGACTTTGCCGGAGGCGGTGACGAGCTGGAGGTAGTCGACCACGATGAAGTCGAGGCCCGCCGGCGAACGTTTCAAACGGCGCGCACGATTGTGCAGGTGCGCGATCGAAATGCCGCCGGTTTCATCGACGTGCAGCGGCAGCGTTTGCAGCATCATCGCACTATCTGCGAGACGCGTGTACTCCTCGGTGCTGATCTTGCCTTGGCGGATTTTGTGAGACTCGATCTCGGCGAAGTCGGACAGAATACGCGTCGCCAATTGTTCGCCGGACATTTCGAGCGAGAAGAAACCGACCGTGCCGCCATAGTGCTCGGCCTCGCCGGCTTCGACAGCCTTCTGTTTTGCGCGCGCGACGTTCATCGCGATATTCAGCGCCAAGGCGGTCTTACCCATCGACGGACGGCCCGCGAGGATCAGCAAGTCCGAACCGTGCAAACCGCCGAGCAGGTGATCCAGATCGCGGAAGCCTGACGCGATACCGGAAACATCCGAGCCGCGGTTCTTGGCGGCGGTGGCGACGTTGATCGATGCTGTCAGTGCGGTTTTGAAATCCTGAAAGCCGCGGTTTTGCGTGCCGGCTTCGGCGAGGGTGAAGAGCGTCTTCTCCGCTTCTTCGATGACGTCCTTGGCGTCCTTATCCTCGGGCAGATTCTCCGCGAGGCTGGTGATCTCGCCGCCGACGCGGATGAGCGCGCGGCGTAGCGCGAGATCGTAGATCAGCTCAGCGTAAGAGGCGGCGTGCGTGGAAAGCGGCGCCGCGCTTTCGAGCAGCTTCATCAGATAGAGCGCGCCGCCGATTTCCTTGATGCCGCCGTCTTTCGAGAACTTCTCGCGCAGCGTCACACCGTCCGCGAGTTGGCCGGCGGCGATCATGTCCTGGCAGGTGGCGAAGATGCGCCCGTGCACCGGATCGTAGAAGTGCTGCTCCTTCAGCAGCGTCGTGATCCGGTTCATGGTCTCGTTGTCGAACAAAATGGCGCCCAGCAGCGCCTGTTCGGCTTCGAGGTTGTGCGGCGCCACGCGCGGCGCCGGTTGCTGGCCCGGCTGGGCCAGGGGGAGTGCGGGTTGGTTCGACATTGGCGCGAGGATGAGCCGATTCGGCGCGGCAATTGTTTACGTCCCGAAACCTTGACGCGGGTTTTCGCTGAGTCCCTGACGACTCTTTGTTGTTGACGCGGAATGAGAGTCAGTATGGACCGCCGGCGCCCTCGCCGGCATGCGCCGGAGATGGCCGGCGAGGCGCCGGCGGTCCATAAAAAGCCCGCACACCTTGCGATGCGCGGGCTTTCAACTTTGACGATCGCGTCGCTTCTATTCGGCGCGGGCGCTCGGGTCGTTGGTGATCGACTGTGCGGCCAATTCCTTGGCAGCGGCGTCGGCGTCGGCGCGTTCGGCTTCGAGCGCCGATGCGATGACGTTTTCACCTTTGGCTTGGCGCTCGGCTTCGTCGGTCGAGCGCGCAACGTTGACCTTCACCGTCGCCGAGACGTCAGCATGCAAGCGCACGCGCACGTCATAGACGCCGATGGTCTTGATCGGCTTGTCGAGCACGACCGCGTTGCGATCGATCTTGGCGCCGCCCTTGACGATCTCATCGGCGATGTCGCGCGAGGAGACCGAGCCGTAGAGCTGGCCGCCTTCGCCCGCCGAGCGGATGAGGACGTACGAGGAGCCGTCGATCTTGCCGGAAGCCTTCTCGGCCGCGGCTTTCGCTTCGGCGTTGCGGGCTTCGAGTTCGGCGCGGCGGCCTTCGAAGATCTTGCGGTTGGCGTCGTTGGCGCGCAGCGCCTTCTTGCCGGGCAGCAGGAAGTTGCGCGCGAAACCGTCACGCACCTTCACTTCATCGCCAATGCCGCCGAGATTTTCGACGCGTTCAAGCAGGATGACTTGCATGTGCTGGTCTCCTTACTGAACGGCGAACGGAAGCAGAGCGAGTTCACGCGCCAGTTTAATGGCGCGCGCGAGTTCGCGTTGCTTCTTGGCGGAAACGGCGGTGATGCGCGCCGGGACGATCTTGCCCTTTTCGCTGATGTAGCGCTGGAGCATTTTCACGTCCTTGTAGTCGATCTTCGGCGCGGCGGCGCCGGAGAACGGGCACACCTTGCGCCGGCGGCCGAACGGACGGCGCGCCGGAATGTTCGAAATGTTGAACTTCGGGGCGCCCTTTTGAATTTTCTGGGCCATGATTATTCCTCCCCGCCTTCATACTCACCGCCGCCATCTTCACCGTCGCGGCCTTCACGGCGCGAGCGGCGGCGCTCGTCGCGGTCGCGACGGGCCAGGATCGGCGAGGGTTCTTCGTCGAGCGCTTCGACGCGGATGGTCTTGAAGCGCATGACGTCTTCATTGATGCGCAGACGGCGCTCAAACTCGTGCACCACCGGCGCCGGAGCGTCGATGTTGATGAGCGCGTAATGGCCCTTGCGGTTTTTTTGAATGCGATAGGTGAGGTTACGCAGACCCCAGTATTCGGTCTTGGTGGTCGTGCCGCCCAATTCCCTGATCGTCTTGGTGAGATCCTCGACCAGCGCATCGACCTGCTGCGGCGAGATCTCCGGACGTGCGATCAGCACGTGCTCGTAGAAAGCCATGTTTTCCTCTTCCGTTAGAACCCGCGGCGCCTTGGTTGGCGGAAGACCAGCCAAAACGATGGACCCCGGGCGGCGGATGCCCCCGGGGCCGCGGATCGCGAAGGCGCGG
>JADLHI010000218.1 GCA_020848895.1 Hyphomonadaceae bacterium | reverse complement strand
GCCGCTCGAAGACGTTCGAAGAGATGTTGCCGATTAAGACGGCGGCGGATGCGCGCCGCTACACCTCGAATTTCCTGCAGAAAGAGCACAAGAAGGTCACGCGTCTGCAGCGAGAGGCGTTGCGCGATGTCTTGCCGGCGAGCTTTGCCAAGGGCGACCTGCTCGAAGCGCTCGATCTGACGCTGAGCTTCGAAGCGTGGCGGCGCCTGCGCTATGAGCAGGGGCTGAGCGTCAAACAAGCGCAAGCCGTGCTGCGCCAACTCGTGACTGCGCTGATCGGCTAAGGCGCGTCGCCGACAGTACGAAAACCGATGTGCGACATGCCTAGCCCTTCATCGCCGGGCTGGCGCGAGCCGCTGCGATAGCGTGCGCAAAACGTTGGCGCGCACAGCTGCGAGCCGCCTTTGATGACGCGCATCGGCGCATCCGCGGCGCGTGAGGCATCCAAGCCATCCGCGCCGATGAAGCGATCGGAGGTCCACTCCCAGACATTGCCCGTCATGTCGTAAAGACCTTCGGCGTTGGCCGGAAAACAGCCGACAGGCGCAAGCCCGGTGAAGCCGTCTTCACCGGTGTCCTGAAAGGGAAACACGCCTTGCCAAGTGTTGGCGCGTGCCCCGCCATGAACGTCGAACGCCTCGGCGCGGCGGTCGGCTGGGGCAGGGGCGGCTCCGCGCGCCGCAAACTCCCATTCGTTTTCCGTGGGCAGGCGCCGGCGCGCCCAGCGCGCGTAAGCCTCCGCATCTTCGTATGCGACGGCGACCACGGGATAAGCATCCCGTCCTTCGATCGAAGAGGCCTCGCCATCGGGATGGCGCCAGTTCGCCGTGGGATCGATGCGCCAGCGCGCTTGGCCGCGGTCGAACACCGCCGCGCCCATCGGCGCGCCGTTCGGCCCGGCGCGCTCGGCGACAGTGACGTAATGTGTCGCCGCCACGAACGCCGCATATTGCGCATTGGTCACTTCGTGCACGTCGATGTCGAACGGCGCGACATCGCCGACGCCGCCGACGCGCTCTTCCGGTTCAAACAGATTTTCTCCGCGGTCGACCCGCCCGCCAGCGATCGAGACGTGGGCATCGGAAGCGAGCGTCGCGCAGTGCGCCAGGGCGGAGGGCGCCTGTTGCGCTTGTCCGCAAGCCGCCAGCACCGTGCTCGCAGCGGCCAAAATCAGGATTTTCAGCCTCGACACCGCCGCTCCTTGCCAAACCATTCTGAAAAAACCTGGGCGCCGGACTTGCAAGCCGCCCCGGCGCTCGTCATTAAGCGGGCCTCCGGAGAGGTGCTAGAGTGGCTGAATAGGCCGGTCTCGAAAACCGGAGTGGGTGCAAGCCCACCGAGGGTTCGAATCCCTCCCTCTCCGCCAGCTATTTCGCCTTGATGTATGGCGGATTGGTGGGTGATGGGGCTCGGGGCTGGGGCGATTTTGGAGGCGCGCTTGACGTTGCCGACCGGCGCCTTGTCGATCTGTCTTGGCCGAAGTGGAGCGAGCGGTGCTTTACACCGTCGCGCGCTTTGATCGAAGAGCGGCGTTGCTTCCTTCGCCGGCTGACTGACAGGCTCAGCCTCGTATCAACCGGCCGGCGTCATTGGCTAGCCTTGCTTGGTGCGGATCGAGCCGGGCGCGTGTGACCGCGCCCGGCTATGCAACTCAACCGTACTGCGTCTGGTACGCGGCGCGGACTAGGCCGATGTCTTCGAGTTTGGGACCGGCGCGGCCGTAGCCTTGCCAGTTTCTGCGTCCGAGCAGGCGCGCCAGTTCGGGGCCGCCATAGTCGAACACGCTCTCGGGCATGTCCGAGAAGTCTTCGGCCGCGGCAACGAAGTTGCGCCCAAAGGCGGTGACGATGTGCGCGCGCACGCCATCGCTGGTCTTGGGATAGGTGCAATGCCAGGTGTTGCCCATGAAGACCACGAGCGAGCCTGGCTCGGCGCGGATCGGCGCGACGAGATCGTCGTCCATGGCGCCGCCCATGAATTTGGGTTGCTCGAATTGCGTTGGATGACGGCACAGGCGATGGCTGCCGGGCACCATGCCGAGCGTGCCGGTTTCTTCTTTGTACGGCGTCAAAATCCAGCTGACATTGCACATGGTCGAATAGACCGGCAGCGGCGAGGGCACGCCGACGCAATCGCAATGCATCGGCGTCGAGCGCGCGGGGCCGTCCTTGTAGAACGCGGCCATGCTGAACAGGCGGCAGCTCTGGCCGGTCAAATAGGCGGCCATGGTCCGCACGACTGGATTCATCACGCCGTCGATGAAGATTGGGTCGCGCTCGAGGAGATGAAAGATCTGACGTCCGTACGCCGGCTTCTCGGCATCGGTATGGCGATTGAGGTCAACGGCGAGTTCGTCTTCGGATTGAGCGATGTCGAGCAGCTTGCGATACATGCGGGCGGCGAAATCCTTCGGCGCGCCGTTTTTCTCCGGTGGGATGATGGTGAAGCCGAACGCCTCAAGCTCGGCGATGTTCGTCTCAAGCCCGAGTTTGCGCGCGGCGCGGTAGGTTTCATCCATACCCGCAACTGATTTCCAGTTTCCGATATCCATGGCGGTCATCCTTCGAGCCGCGCGGATGCGGCTACTGGATCGACACTGGCGCGAAAGCAGCCCGCCATGAGTGATTGCGCCGCGCGAAAAAATGCGCCGCGCTTGATCGCTATCAATGCGGAGCGGAAGCTTTCGTGTTTCTATAAACGTTTGCCGACAAGGCTCTCCGTTAGATCGGCGCGACCCGATCGAACCAAGGCTGTGCTTTTTCAAGTTGCCCAGCGAGCCGGAAGAGCAGCGCCTCCGCACCAGCCTTCGCCACAAACTGAACGCCGATAGGCAGACCTTCCGATGACCGCGCCAAAGGCACGCTCATGGCCGGCTGGCCGCCAATATTGAAAGGCTGGGTGTTGGGGATGAAGCTATAGAGGCGCTCGCCGTAGTCCGACAAATCCTCGGCATTGGTGTCAATGCTGCCAACCGGGACCGGGGCCTTAGCCAAGGTCGGCAACAAGAAGACATCGTATTGCTCGAAGAAGGCGGCGAGCTGACGAGAGAGCGTGTGCAGGCTTTGCAGCGCGAGAGCCGCCTGAACGCCGGTGACGGAGGCGGCGTTTTGATAGAGCATCCAGGTCAGATGCTCGACTTCCTCGCGCGCGATAGGATTGCCGCGCCGCGCCGCCTCGCGATCAAGCGTCGCGCCCACGGAAGATGTCACGAGCGTGTTGGCGTGCAGCGCCATTTGCTGGAAGTCGACCTTTGGTTTTGCGTCC
The DNA here is from genome assembly GCA_020848895.1 of Hyphomonadaceae bacterium. GTDB lineage: Bacteria > Pseudomonadota > Alphaproteobacteria > Caulobacterales > Aquidulcibacteraceae > Vitreimonas. The sequence continues at coordinate 6,062 of JADLHI010000218.1, read as the reverse complement.
TCGACATGGTGGCCCAGCGCCTCGCAGAGCTTGGCGGCGTCTCGCACCGCTTGCGCCGGCTCTGCGTGAGTCTCGCCCCAGACGAGCGTCGATGTCGTGAAGCCAATGCGCAGCTTGCCGGGCGCTTTCGTGACTTCCGCCGCGAACGGTGTCGCGGGCGGATCGAGCCAATAGGGATCGCCGGGTTGAGGGATGCAGGCGATGTCGAGCAGGAGCGCGCTGTCGCGTACGGAGCGAGTGAGGGCATGTTGAACGGAAAGTCCGCCCCAGCCTTCGCCGGAAGGCGCCAGCGAAACGCGTCCGCGCGATGGCTTCAGGCCGAAGAGGCCGCAGCATGATGCGGGGATGCGGATTGAGCCGCCGCCGTCGCTTCCGTGCGCGGCTGGGACAATGCCGCTCGCGACTGCCGCGGCTGCGCCGCCGGAGGAGCCGCCGCTGGTGTGCTTCAGGTTCCAGGGATTGAGCGTCTTACCGTTGGCGACGGGCTCGGTTACGCATGCGAGGCCGAACTCGGGCGTGTTGGTCTTGGCGAAGAGCGAGAGGCCCGCTCGCCGGTACAAGGCCACGATCGAGCTATCTTCTTCGGCGACCGCATCCTTGAAAATGCGCGAGCCGGCGCCTGTGGGAACGCCCTTCATGTAGACGCTAATATCTTTGATCGGATAGGGCACGCCTTTCAGCGGCCCGTCCGGCAGGCCGGTTTTTATGGCCGCTCGCGCCTCATGCTCCAGATCGCGGATGAGCGCGTTCAGTGTGGGGTTGACTTGCTCGGCGCGCGCCAGCGCAAGGTTCAGCAATTCGTCCGCCGTGACCTCACGCTGTGCGACAAGCTTTGCAAGACCCGTCGCGTCGTGGCGGCGATATTCATCGAACTTCATGGCTAGTCTCCTGCGGCGGCGGCACGCGCGCGACGTGTCTCCAGCCGGCGGCGGATAATGCCGTGCCGGCGTGCGTCGAGCGGAAAGACGAAGAACATCAGCGCCCCCGCCAGAAAGAAGGGCACCGGGCCAAAGCAATAGACGAGCTTTAGCGCCTCAAGCGCTTGGGGCGTGTTGTGGCCCTGTGCGTTGAAGCCGAGATTCTGCAGCAGTGGCAGCGTGATGCCTATGGCGAGCGCCGGCGACACATTCTGGAAAAAAGACCAGACGCCGAAATAGAGTCCGCCACGCGAATGGCCAGTGCGCAGCGTGTCGTAGTCGATGATGTCGCCGACCATGCCCAGCGGCAGCGTAAGAAATGCCGAACTGGTGACGCCCAGAAATCCCATTAGGCCGACGAAGAGCCATCCGTCGCCGGGCCGTAACTGCATTGCAAGAATGGCGCTGAGACAAATGGCGATGATGAGCGATATCGCCGCCGCCCGATGCTTGCCAATGCGCCGGCTGATCATCACCCACAGCGGAACGCCCAGCAGCACGCAACCGAAAGACGCCAACAGCACCGGGCCGATCAGCTCTGGTTGTCCCAGATAGTGCGAGATGAAGAAGATGAGCGTTGTGTTCGCCACGCTCGCGCCAGTGTAAAGCACCGTGTAGGCGATGCAGATCAGCCGGAAAGGGCCGTTCTTCAAAAGACTGGCCATTGTCGACAGCCACGGCGTGGGTTTTTGCCGCGGCACGCGCGGCTCGGGCACGAAAGCAACAGCCGCCGCGACCGTCAGCGGCGTCAACACCATCATCGTGACGCCCATTGCGCCCATCGTGAAGCGATCGACGCCGTGACCGAGCGTTGCTGTGATGGCGGGAACGCATGACGCGATGATGATGCCAAAAACGTTGGCGCCTTCGCGGAAGCCTGCGACCTTCGAGCGGCCGTGATAGCTCTCCACGAGTTCCGCGCCCCATGCCGAATGCGTCAGCCCGAGAATTGCGGCGCCCAAATAGATCACCGAGGTCGCCCAGAAGAGATAAATGCCGTCGGCGTTCGCCGGCGGCATGAACACCAGCCACGATCCCAACATGAGGATGGGAACCGCAATGAACATCCAAGGCTTGCGCCGGCCGAAGCGCGTGCTGGTGATGTCGGACCAGCGTCCAAGCACCGGGTTGATCAGCACGTCGAGAAATCTTGAGATGAGAAGCCAGAGCCCAATGTCCGCGAGGCTGACGCCCACCGACTGGCTGTAGAACGCCGGCAACATCGCTGTCAGCGGAACGAAGAGGAATGACCACGGCAGCGCCGGCAATCCGTAGATCGCCAGCCGCCAGAGGCTCACGTCCTTAGTTGCGTTAGGCGCCATCGAAGCTCGGCGGACGTCGTTCGCGGAATGCACGAACGCCTTCGAGGCCATCCTTAGTCTCGAACGAAGCGACGATGGCTTCCGCCTCGGCTTTCAGATGATTGGCGTAGTCAGTGTGGTGCGCGTGGCGAAGCAGGCGTCGCGCGCTGACATACGCGCTGGTGGGACCGCGCGCCAAGTCGCGCGCCAGCTCTTGAACGCGTTGTGTCAGGCCGTCCTCCGTTGCGATCTCCGTGATCATCCCGAAGTCCAGCGCTTCGGCGGCAGTGAGCGTGCGATTGAGCAAAGTGAGTTCGAGCGCGCGACGAAGGCCGATCAGGTGGGGCAGAATCCAACTCGTGCCGCCGTCCGGCGTAAGGCCGGCGCGCGTATAGGCCATGACGAAGCGGCTATTCTCGGCGGCGATGACAATGTCAGCGGTAAGCGCAAGCCCCATCCCCGCGCCGGCGGCCGCCCCGTGGACCGCCGCGATCACGGGCGCGCGGAAGTTTTCGAGGAGTGCGAGGCCCGCGTGAAAGTCAGCGATGAGCGCTTCGACGTAAGCCGATGCGCCATCTTCCTCACGCGCGAAGCGTTGAAGATCACCGCCAGCGCAAAACATCTTGCCGGCGCCGCTCAGCACCAAAGCGCGGACGTTGGCGTCGTCGTTGAGTTCTACGATAGCTTTGTGAAATGCAGCCGCGAGCGGGCGATCGATGGTATTGGCTGCGTTCGGGCGGTTAAGCGTCAGCCAAGCGACGCCGTCTTCAACGCGCACCAACAGGATATCTTCATCCGGGGAGGGTTCGGACATCGCACTCATAGCGACCGCCCTATGATTTCCTTCATGATCTCGTTGGCGCCGCCGTAAATCTTGGCAACGCGGCCATCGAGCCAAGCGCGCGCGATCGGGTATTCCAGCATGTAGCCGTAGCCTCCGTGCAATTGCAGACAGGCGTCGATGATTTTGTTCTGCTGCTCAGTGGACCACCATTTGAGCATTGCCGCTTCCACGGCGTCGAGCTTGCCGGCCACAAATTTGCGTACGCATCGTTCCATGAAGGCGCGGCAAACGACAGCCTCCGTGCGCGCTTCGGCCAGACGGAAGCGTGTATTCTGAAAGTCCAGCACGCTGCGGCCGAACGCCTGGCGGTCACGCGTATATGCGATCGTGTCGGCGATGGCCTGCTCCATTGCGGCGACCGCGACGATGCCGGTCAACAGACGCTCTTCGGCCAAGCGTTCCGAGAGCTGCGCGAAGCCGCGCCCTTCAACACCGCCGAGCAGCGCCGAGGCTGGAATGCGCGCATCTTCGAAGAACAGCTCGGTGGTGTCGCCCGACCATTGCCCGGCCTTATCTAGCGGCGTTCCCCTAGAGAAACCGCTGAGGCCGTTTGTTTCAACGAGGAAGAGGCTGATCCCAGCCTCCGTCTGTGCGGCGAGCACAATGATGTCAGCGTTGGCGCCGTTGGAAATGAAGGTCTTGTTCCCGCGCACGACGTAGCCATCGCCATCGCGATCTGCGCGCGTCGTCATCGCGCGTAAATCGCTGCCGCCGCTGGGCTCGGTCATGGCGACGGCGCCGATCCAGTCGCCGGACACCATTTTCGGCAGGACCCGCTCTTTCTGAGCGCGCGATCCGTAATGAAGGATGTAGGGCGCAACCACATCGCTGTGCAGCGACAGCATTGGTCCGACGACACCGGCTTTGGTTTGCTCTTCGATGAGCGCGATGGAGTGCAGGATGTCGCCGCCGACGCCGCCGTACTCTTCCGGAATGCGGCTGCAGAGGAGCCCCAGTTCACCGGCCCGGCGCCAGATCGAACGCGGCGCCATTCCGGCTTCGTCCCACGCGTCCCGATGCGGCAGGCATTCCGTCACAAAGAAGCGTCGTGCGGTGTCGCGCAACAGCGCATGATCTTCGCCGTAGGCGAGTGAGCTGTCAGGCCAGCGTCCCGGTGCGGCGGCATGTTTGTTCATAACGTCCGCCCGATCAGATCTTTCATGATTTCGTTCGCGCCACCCGCAATTCGCCCAAGCCGCGCATCCATCCAGCGGCGCGCGATCGGTGTCTCCTTCATGTATCCGTATCCCCCGAAGAGCTGTAGGCACTGATCGATAACCTCGCAGCACTTCTCGGTCGTCCACCATTTCGCCATCGCGCCGGCCTCGGCGTCGAATTGGTTCTCCACGAAGAGATCGATGCAGCGCTCAAGGTAGGCGCGCGCAACAGTCGTGACGGTTTTGGCTTCAGCGAGTTCAAATCGCGCCGCTTGATGATCGATCAGCCGCTTGCCGAAGACGAGCCGGTCTTTCGCGTAGGCGACGGCTTCGTCGGCGGCCGCTTCCATGTTCACTACGGCCGACATCGCCATGATCAGGCGCTCTTCAGGCAGGCGCTGCATCAAGTGATAGAAGCCGCGGCCTTCGATGCCGCCCAGCAAGTTCTCAGCCGGCACGCGTACGTTGTCGAAGAAGAGTTCCGACGTATCCTGGACCTTGCACCCGATCTTGCGGAGGTTGCGGCCGAGCGCGAAGCCCTCGGCGTCGCTTGTGTCGACGATGAAGAGGCTGACGCCGCGCGCGCCGGCATCTTGATCGGTCTTGGCCGCGACGAGAATGAAGTCGGCGGTTTGGGCGTTGCTGATGAATGTCTTCTGGCCTGTCAGCAGATAGTCGTCGCCAGTTCTCACGGCGCGTGTGCGCATGGCCTGAAGATCGGAGCCGCCGCTGGGCTCGGTCATGGCGATCGCGGCGGTGTATTCGCCGGTGGCCATCTTGGGCAAATAGCGCTCGCGTTGCGTGGGCGTGCCGTACAATTCGATATAGGGCGCGATGATATCGCTGTGCAGATAGAAGGCGAGTTCGTTGAAGCAGGCGCGTGTCTGTTCCTCGATAATGATCATGCAGTGATAAAGATCGCCGCCGCCGCCGCCGTATTCCGAACTCATCTTCGTGCAGAGCAGGCCCGCGGCGCCGGCCTTTTCCCATAGCGCATGAGGGGGGCGGCAGTCTGCTTGCCACGCTTGCCGGTTGGGCAGGCATTCGCGTTCGATGAAGCGCCGGACGTTGGTCCGGAAAGTTTCGTGCTCAGCCGTGTAGTGGGAAGACTCTATCATCGACGTTCTGAAGCGGTGGCGGAGCGGAAGGATTCCGCTCCGCCACCAATGCAGCCTTAGAAGTTCGCGCGCAATTCAACGCCGTATGTCCGGCCAAAGCCAGGCGCGCGGGTCGTAATCTGCGCGAATGGGAATGGGAACGTCGAGCCTTGGCTGATCGCGATTTCGTCCGTGAGATTGCGGCCCCACAGATAGATGCCCCAGCGGTCATCCGGGCTCTGTACGCCGACACGGGCGTTGTAGGTCGTGGAGCCTTCGTTTTGAAGGTTGTTTGTCACGTTCACGAACGAGTCGTCGCGATAGATCATGTCCGCGCGCGTGAACAATTCCATGCCGGTGGTGAGCGAGGTGACATACTGCGCGCCCAAGCTGCCGGAATATTCCGGTTGGTTGGGGATCGCGCGGCCGACCGCGCCGGGGCTGCCCGCGAACTCTTCGTAGTGGGCGTCGAGATAAGCGACGTTGCCATCCAGAGTAAGGCCTTCCATCGGACGAGCCGTGAACTCAAGTTCCAAGCCTTCCGAAACCGCCGATGCGGCGTTGTCGATGATGAAAGAGAGGCCGGTGAAGACCTGTTCTTGCTTGTCGGACCAATCCATATGGAAGGCCGCCAAGTTCAACTCGAGCCGGCGATTGAACCAGAAGGATTTGTAGCCCAGCTCGTAGTTATCGACCGTTTCAGGATCAAAGCCGAAATCTGCCGCCGGATTGAATGGCGGCGAGAT
>JADLHI010000217.1 GCA_020848895.1 Hyphomonadaceae bacterium | reverse complement strand
GCGCGATCTCGTTCCGGCGGGAGAAGTTCATTCCGCTCGGCGGCCCCGATGGCGGCGACGGCGGACGCGGCGGCGATGTCTGGATCGAATCCGCCGACGGCCTCAACACGCTGATCGATTATCGCTACCAGCAGCACTTCAAAGCTCAAACGGGCGGCCACGGCATGGGCCAGAACCGGCATGGCGCCAACGGCGATAGCGTGGTGCTGAAAGTGCCGACCGGCACCGAGGTGCTGGACGAAGACAAAGAAACGATCATCGCCGATCTCAACCGGCCGGGCATGCGCGTGCTGCTTGCGCGCGGCGGCAATGGCGGCTTTGGCAACGCCTACTTCAAATCATCGGTGAACCAGGCGCCCGAGCACGCCAACCCGGGGCTCGAAGGGGAGGAGCGCGTCTTCTGGCTGCGGCTGAAGCTGATCGCCGATGCGGGGCTGGTTGGCTTGCCGAACGCTGGCAAGTCCACGTTCCTCCGGGCCGTTTCGAGCGCGACACCGAAGGTTGGCGACTATCCGTTCACGACTCTGCATCCCCATCTCGGCGTCGTCACGATCGGCGATAGTGAGCGCTTCGTTATGGCCGACCTGCCGGGCTTGATCGAAGGCGCGGCGGATGGCGCCGGGCTTGGCACGCGCTTTCTCGGCCACGTCGAGCGTTGCGTTGCGCTGGTTCACCTGATCGACGCAACGGCGGAAAGCGCGACTGAAGCCTATCGAACCGTGCGCCACGAGATCGAAGCCTATGGAGCGGGCCTCGCGGAGAAGCCCGAAATCGTCGCGCTCAACAAGATCGACGCAATGACGCCCGCGGAAGCCAACCGCAAACGCGCCGCGCTGTCGCGTGCGATCGGCAAAGAGGTGCGGCTCGTCTCCGGCGTCTCCGGCGCAGGCGTGCGCGATCTCGTCAACGAGATTGCCGCGATGTTGCGCGAGCGGCGCGTTGAAGAAGCGCACGCGGCGGAACCTGAGAGCGACTGGACGCCGTGAGCAATCCGCTCGCCACCGCCAAACGCATCGTCATCAAAATCGGGTCCGCGTTACTGGTTGATCCCGCAACCGGACAAGCTGCTCACACGTGGCTGGACGCGCTCGCCGATGACATCGTCGCCGCACAAGTCGATCGCAAGCAGAGCATTTGTATTGTCTCTTCCGGTGCAATCGCGCTGGGGCGGCGCGTGCTGGCGATATCGCCGCGCGCACAGGAAATGGCCTGGAAGCAAGCCGCGGCGGCGGCTGGACAAGCCAAGCTGATGGCGGCGTACGAGCGCGCGCTGGCGCGGCACGATATCGCGGTGGCCCAAGCGCTGCTCACCTTGGAAGACACAGAGCAGCGCCGGCGATGGCTGAACGCGCGCGCGACGTTGGAAACGCTGCTCGCCATCGGCGCGGTCCCGATCATCAACGAGAACGATACCGTCGCGACGACTGAAATCCGTTATGGCGACAATGACCGCCTCGCCGCGCGTGTGGCGCAGATGATCTCGGCGGACGTGCTCGTGCTGCTCTCCGACATTGATGGTCTTTATGAACGCGATCCGCGCTTGGACGCCGGCGCGGCATTCATCCCGGAAGTGAACGCCATCACGCCGGCGATCGAGGCCATGGCCGGCGGCGCCGGGGCGCTCGGTTCAGGCGGGATGCGCACGAAGATCGAAGCCGCGAAAATCGCAACGCGCGCAGGCTGCGCCGTTGCGATCACCAAAGGCGCCGAGTTCAATCCGCTACAGCGCCTGGCCTCGGGCGCGCGTGCGACGTGGTTCCTGCCAAACGCTTCGCCGCGCGCGGCTTACAAAGCCTGGATCGCCGGCAGCCTCGCCCCGCAAGGCGCGCTTGTCATCGACGAGGGCGCTGCGACAGCGGTGCGCGCGGGCAAGAGCTTGCTGGCGGCGGGCGTCACCGAGGTCCAGGGCAAATTCGAAAAGGGCGACTGCATTCGCGTATTGAGTGCGAGCGGCGCTGAGATCGCGCGCGGCCTGGCGCGTTACGACGCTGGCGACGCGTCGCGCATCAAAGGGCTGAAAAGCGCGGCCATCGCCGAAACACTTGGCTTTGACGCCGGCCCCGCCCTGGTGCACGCCGATGATCTTGCCCAAGTGTGAACCATGAGCACGCTCGAAACCGAGATGCTGGAGATCGGTCGCCGCGCCCGTGCGGCGGCTCATGCACTGCGTCTGATATCGAGCGATGAGCGTACGGCGGCGCTGCGTGCGATCGCCGCACGACTGCACGCCCAAGCGCGTGCAATCGTCAGCGCGAACGATGTTGATGTTGGCGCGGCCGAGCGCAATGGACTCGGCGCGGCGCAAATCGATCGCCTGCGGCTAAACCAAGAGCGCGCCGTCGCGCTCGCCGAGAGCGTCGCGACGATCGCCGCTCAACGCGATCCCGTCGGCGCGATCGCCGAGGATTGGACACGCCCGAACGGGCTTCGCATCCAACGCGTGCGTACGCCGATCGGCGTCATTGGCATGATCTTCGAAAGCCGGCCGAACGTAGCGGCGGACGCTGGCGCGCTGGCGCTGCGATCGGGAAACGCCGTCATCCTACGTGGCGGCTCCGATAGCGCCGCCACCGTCGCTGCGATTGTCGCGGAACTGCGAGCCGCGCTTGGCGAGGCCGGCCTGCCACAGGACGCAATCCAGATCGTGCCGACGCAAGATCGCGCGGCGGTCGGACTGATGCTCACCGGCCTCGGCGGCGCTATCGACGTGATCATCCCCCGCGGCGGCAAGAGCTTGGTCGCGCGCGTGCAAAGCGAGGCGCGCGTGCCAGTGTTCGCGCATCTGGAAGGCATCTGCCACACCTACGTCCACGCCGCCGCCGATCCCGCGAAGGCGCGCGCCATTGTCGTCAACGCCAAAATGCGACGTGTCTCGGTCTGCGGCGCGACGGAAACGCTGCTCATCGACGACGCTATCGCCGCCCAGCTCCTCCCTCCAATCGCGGCAGCTTTGCGCGAAGCTGGCTGCCAACTCCGTGGCGATGAGGCTGCACGCGCCGTCATGCCCATGGACGCCGCGACCGAAGAAGACTGGCGCACCGAGTATCTCGCGCCGATGCTCTCCATCCGCGTCGTCGCTGGCATCGAGCAAGCCATGGCGCATATCGCGCGCTACGGCTCGCAGCACACCGATGCGATTGTCACTGAAGATGCTGTCGCCGCCGCGCGCTTCCTGCGCGAAGTCGATAGCGCCATCGTGCTCCACAACGCCTCGACCCAATTTGCCGATGGCGGCGAGTTTGGCTTCGGCGGCGAGATCGGCATTGCCACCGGCCGGCTGCATGCGCGTGGGCCGGTTGGCGCGGAACAATTGACGACCTTCAAGTACGTCATCCACGGTGACGGGCAGATCAGACCATGAAGCGCGACTTGCCCCTCGCTTATCCCGGCATGAAGATCGGCCTCTTCGGCGGCAGCTTCGATCCGGCGCACGAGGGCCACGCGCACGTCGCAGAAACAGCATTGAAACGGCTCGGCCTCGACCGCGTCTGGTGGCTGGTCTCGCCGCAAAATCCGCTGAAGCCAAAATCCAGCCCCCTCGCGGAACGCACGGCGTCGGCGCGGGCGCAGGCGCATGGCGCCAGAATGGTCGTCACCGATCTGGAGCAGCAACTCGGCTGCGCCTTCACCTACCAGACGCTGCGCGCGCTGAAACGGCTTTATCCCGGCGTCGCATTCACGTTGATCATGGG
>JADLHI010000216.1 GCA_020848895.1 Hyphomonadaceae bacterium | reverse complement strand
TGAAGGTGATCGCGGATGCGAGCATCCACAGCGCGCCCCGCATATTGGCGGAGAGCCTGCCGTAAGTGGCGCCGAGATCGACCATGGCGGCCTTACTGCGCCGGACGCGCGCGATTCACAACGCCGTAACCTTGCGGCAAAGCCAGGGCGAGCTGTGTTGATGCTCTAAGCGGTCAGCGCATCCTCGACTTCGCGCAGGGTGTTTTTGCCGAAATAGATTTCGTCATCGACGTAGAAAGTGGGGATGCCGAAGGCGCCGCGTTTGGCGGCCGCTTCGGTGTTGGCGAGCAGTTTTGCTTTGACGTCGTCGTCCTTGGTGCGCGCCAAGAGGCGCTCGGCGTCGAGGCCTGACGAGGCCATCGCCTCTGCCCACACGGCCGGATCGTCCATCTTCTTCGGCGCTTCCCACATGTGGTGGAAGCCGGCTTCGGCGTAGGCGGGGAGAACGCCGTCAAGTTCCGCCGCCACCGCGCCGCGCATGAGGAGCAGCGTGTTGACCGGGAAGAACGGGTTCATCTGGAACGCGATCTTGTGGCGCTCAACAAAGCGCCGTAGCTCCAGCATCTCGTAGGCCAGCTTGTTGGGAATGTTGGCGAAGGCGAGCATCGGCGCTTGATTGCCGGTGAGCTTGAACAGACCGCCGAGCAGAACCGGCGTGTAGTCGAAGCGAACGCCGGTGCGGGCTTCGATCTCAGGCAGCACGCGGTGCGCGAGATAAGCGTTGGGGCTGCCGAAATCGAACAGAAACTCAGCCTTTGGCATCACCATGTCTCCCCGAACGGCCTCAGATCCATTTCGAACGTCCATGCATCGCGCGATTGCTGGTGCAGCGCCCAGTAGGCGTTGGCGATGGAGGTTGGCTCCATCAGCACATCTGGCGGCAGGTTGGCGGCGATGTCCGCGCCGCGCGCTTGAGCGATGCGGTCGCGGACGAAGCTCGTGTCAACGCCAGCGTCGATGACGAGGTGGGCGACATGGATGTTCCGCGGGCCAAGTTCGCGCGCCATGGCCTGCGCCACAGCGCGCAATCCTGCCTTGGCGCTGGCGAAGGCGGCGTAGCCTGAGCCGCCGCGCATGCTGGCGGTGGCGCCGGTGAAGAAGATCGAGCCCTTACCGTGCTTCAGCATGATGCGGGCGGCTTCGCGGCCAGTGAGGAAGCCGGCCTTGCAGGCCATCTCCCAGACTTTGAAGAACACGCGCTCGGTGGTTTCGAGGATGGGGAAGTAAACGTTGGCGCCAGGATTGGCGATCACGACTTCGAGCGGCGCGTGCGCGTCAGCGGCCTGCAGAAAAGCGGTGACCTCATCTTCCTTGCGCGCATCGAGCGCGCGGGCTTCGCAAGCCCCGCCAGCGGCTTCAATCTCGCGCTTGAGCGGCTCAAGTTTCTCCGCCGTGCGGCGGCCGACAAAGACGGTGTAGCCTTCGGCGGCGAATTTCTTCGCGATGGCTGAGCCGATGAAATCGCCGGCGCCGATGATGGCGCAGGTCGCATTGCGGGCCGGCATGTTTCGCCTCCGTTTTGAGTTGCGCCTAGTAAGTCTTGAAAGTGAACTTAGTCAATGGCAAAGTGAGAAGATGCGCTGGGATACGCTCGACTGCGAGGCATGCTCGCTTTCACGCACGCTTGCCGTGATCGGCGATCGCTGGACGCTGCTGGTGCTGCGTGACGCGTTCTTGCGCGTGCGGCGGTTCGAGGATTTTCAAGCGAGCCTCGGCATCGCGCGCCGCGTGCTGACGGAGCGGCTGAAGCTCTTGGTCGACGAAGGTGTCTTGAAGAAGGTCGCCTATCAGGAGCGCCCGCCACGCTACGAATATCGCCTCACCGAGAAGGGGCTAGGCCTTTATCCCGCGCTCGTCGCGCTCGTGCATTGGGGCGATGCGCACTACGCCGGCAAGAAGGGCCCGCCGCTTCTGCACCGCCATCTCACCTGCGGGCACGATTTCAGATCGGTGATGACGTGCTCGGAATGCGGCGAAGCCATCGATCCGCGCGAAGTGAAGCCGCACGCCGGCCCCGGCGCGAAGAAGCGGGCCTAGGTCTTCAGCTTCGGCTTGGTGTTCATCTCGGGTGGCGGGCCGCCGGGCATAATTGGGCGCGCGGGATAGCCGCCATGTGCGAGCAGGCGATCGTACATCACCAGCGCCCCGGCGAGGCCGACGTTGAGACAGAATTTCGTTGGGATTTGCACGACATGCGCGCAGCGCGCGATCACCGCCGGCGAAAGTGAACCGCGCTCTTGGCCGAGAATGTAGGCGGCGGCTTGCGGGTGCTGGAAACGCGGCAGTTCAATTGCATCGTCGGTGAGTTCAACGCCGACAAGCTGGCAGCCTTTCGGCAGCAGCATCGCTTCGGGCGAATCCCACGGATAATAGGGCATGTGATCGAAGCTGCGTGAGGTGTCGCTATTATAGGCCTCGCGCACTTTTGGGTGCGCGTTGATGGTGAAGAAGAAGCTCGCGCCGAACGCGTTCGCAGTACGCATCAACGCCCCAAGATTCATCGGCTTCGAGATTTCCTCAGCCCCAATTCCAAAATAGCCGCGCATTGCCTGCTTGTTCCGATTCCGATCGTGAACGTCTCGACGTTTCTCTGTTTGGCTTCGCGGATTGGCCGGTGCTG
>JADLHI010000215.1 GCA_020848895.1 Hyphomonadaceae bacterium | reverse complement strand
TGAAGGTGATCGCGGATGCGAGCATCCACAGCGCGCCCCGCATATTGGCGGAGAGCCTGCCGTAAGTGGCGCCGAGATCGACCATGGCGGCCTTACTGCGCCGGACGCGCGCGATTCACAACGCCGTGACCTTGCGGCAAAGCCAGGGCGAGCTGTGTTGATGCTCTAAGCGGTCAGCGCATCCTCGACTTCGCGCAACGTGTTTTTGCCGAAATAGATTTCGTCATCGACGTAGAAAGTGGGGATGCCGAAGGCGCCGCGTTTGGCGGCCGCTTCGGTGTTGGCGAGCAGTTTCGCTTTGACGTCGTCGTCCTTGGTGCGCGCCAAGAGGCGCTCGGCGTCGAGGCCGGATGCGGTCATCGCCTCTGCCCACACGGCGGGATCGTCCATTTTCTTCGGCGCTTCCCACATGTGGTGGAAGCCGGCTTCGGCGTAAGCGGGGAGAACGCCATCGAGTTCCGCCGCCACCGCGCCGCGCATCAGAAGCAGCGTGTTGACCGGGAAGAACGGGTTCATCTGGAACGCGATCTTGTGGCGCTCAACAAAGCGCCGTAGCTCCAGCATTTCGTAGGCGAGCTTGTTCGGGATGTTGGCGAAGGCGAGCATCGGCGCTTGATTGCCGGTGAGCTTGAACAGGCCGCCAAGCAGAACCGGCGTGTAGTCGAAGCGAACGCCGGTGCGGGCTTCGATCTCAGGCAGCACGCGGTGTGCGAGATAAGCGTTGGGGCTGCCGAAATCGAACAGAAACTCAGCCTTTGGCATCACCATGTCTCCCCGAACGGCCGCAGATCCATTTCGAACGTCCATGCATCGCGCGATTGCTGGTGCAGCGCCCAGTAGGCGTTGGCGATGGAGGTTGGCTCCATCAGCACGTCTGGCGGCAGGTTGGCGGCGATGTCCGCGCCGCGCGCTTGCGCGATGCGGTCGCGCACGAAGGCCGTGTCCACACCCGCATCGATGACGAGGTGGGCGACGTGAATGTTCCGCGGCCCGAGTTCGCGCGCCATGGCTTGCGCGACAGCGCGCAATCCTGCTTTGGCGCTGGCGAAGGCGGCGTAGCCTGAGCCGCCGCGCATGCTGGCGGTGGCGCCGGTGAAGAAGATCGAGCCCTTACCGTGCTTCAGCATGATGCGGGCGGCTTCGCGACCAGTGAGGAAGCCGGCTTTGCAGGCCATCTCCCAGACTTTGAAGAACACGCGCTCGGTGGTTTCGAGGATGGGGAAGTAGACGTTGGCGCCAGGATTGGCGATCACGACTTCGAGCGGCGCGTGCGCGTCAGCGGCCTGCAGAAAAGCGGTGACCTCATCTTCCTTGCGCGCATCGAGCGCGCGGGCTTCGCAAGCCCCACCAGCGGCTTCGATCTCGCGCTTGAGCGGCTCAAGCTTCTCCGCCGTGCGGCGGCCGACAAAGACGGTGTAGCCTTCGGCGGCGAATTTCTTCGCGATGGCTGAGCCGATGAAATCGCCGGCGCCGACAATGGCGCAGGTCGCATTGCGGGCGGGCATGTTTCGCCTCCGTTTTGAGTTGCGCCTAGTAAGTCTTGAAAGTGAACTTAGTCAATGGCAAAGTGAGAAGATGCGCTGGGATACGCTCGACCGCGAGGCATGCTCGCTTTCACGCACGCTTGCCGTGATCGGCGATCGCTGGACGCTGCTGGTGCTGCGCGACGCGTTTTTGCGCGTGCGGCGGTTCGAGGATTTTCAAGCGAGCCTCGGCATCGCGCGGCGCGTGCTGACGGAGCGGCTGAAGCTCTTGGTCGATGAGGGCGTGCTGAAGAAGGTCGCGTATCAGGAGCGCCCGGTGCGCTACGAGTATCGGCTGACGGAGAAGGGTTTGGGACTTTATCCCGCGCTCGTCGCGCTCGTGCATTGGGGCGATGCGCACTATGCCGGCAAGAAAGGCCCGCCGCTTCTGCACCGCCATCTCACCTGCGGGCGCGATTTCAGATCGGTGATGACGTGCTCGGAATGCGGCGAAGCGATCGATCCGCGCGAAGTGAAGCCGCACGCTGGCCCCGGCGCGAAGAAGCGCGCGTGATATGGACCGCCGGCGCCCCGCCGGCCGGCTCTTACCTTCGAAGATTGGCGCATGCCGGCGAGGGCGCCGGCGGTCCATATTAGGTCTTCAGCTTCGGCTTGGTGTTCATTTCGGGTGGCGGGCCGCCGGGCATGATTGGGCGCGCGGGATAGCCGCCATGTGCGAGCAGGCGATCGTACATCACGAGCGCCCCGGCGAGGCCGACGTTGAGACAGAATTTCGTTGGGATTTGCACGACATGCGCGCAGCGCGCGATCACCGCCTCCGAAAGTGAACCGCGCTCTTGGCCGAGAATGTAGGCGGCGGCTTGCGGGTGCTGGAAACGGGGCAGCTCAATTGCATCGTCGGTCAGTTCAACGCCGACAAGCTGGCAGCCTTTCGGCAACAGCATCGCTTCAGGCGAATCCCACGGATAATAGGGCATGTGATCGAAGCTGCGTGAGGTGTCGCTGTTATAGGCCTCGCGCACTTTTGGGTGCGCGTTGATGGTGAAAAAGAAGCTCGCGCCGAACGCGTTCGCGGTGCGCATCAACGCACCGAGATTCATCGGCTTCGAGATTTCCTCAGCCCCAATTCCAAAATAGCCGCGCATTGCCTGCTTGTTCCGATTCCGATCGTGAACGTCTCGACGTTTCTCTGTTTGGCTTCGCGGATTGGCCGGTGCTG
>JADLHI010000214.1 GCA_020848895.1 Hyphomonadaceae bacterium | reverse complement strand
GAATTCCGTCACGTTTCGTTAGTGGGCCAAGCCGCAAAGGGCGTCATCGCCGGCTTTGGGGCGACATCGTATTTACTGGCCATCGAGGCGGCTGCCTTGCTGGCGAATGAAGGCAAAAGCGCGTGAGCAAAAAACCCAGCCGTTCCGTCGCAAAGAGAAAGCCTGCGCGTGTGCCGCAA
This sequence comes from Hyphomonadaceae bacterium, assembly GCA_020848895.1. Classification (GTDB taxonomy): domain Bacteria; phylum Pseudomonadota; class Alphaproteobacteria; order Caulobacterales; family Aquidulcibacteraceae; genus Vitreimonas. The sequence goes on along the minus strand of JADLHI010000214.1, from coordinate 7,390 downwards.
GTGCGTGCGCCGAAGGCGAAGAAGTCGAAGAGCGGCGTTGACGCGGAGCTGGTGCGCGATCTGGCGAAGGTGCTGGACGATACGGGGCTGACCGAGATCGAGGTTGAGTACGGCGAGTTGCGCTTGCGCTTGGCGCGGACCTTGGTGATGGCCCATCAGCCGCCGGCGCATACGCATGTGGTGCACTCCGCCCCGGCGCCTGCCCCGGCGCTGCCGCCGCCGGTTGCGGCTGCCCCCGCACCAGCGCCAGCCGCGCCGCCGGCTGCGCCAGTCGATGCATCGTCGCATCCGGGCGCGGTGCTTTCGCCGATGGTCGGGACCGCTTATCTCGCGGCGAACGAAGACGCGCCGGCGTTCGTGAAGGTGGGCGACCGCGTGTCGAAGGGGCAGACGATCCTGCTGGTTGAAGCGATGAAGACCTTCAACCAAATCCACGCGCCGAACGATGGCGTGGTGAAGCAAATCCTGGTCGGCAACGCCGATCCGGTCGAGTTCAACCAGCCGCTGATGATCATCGAATGAAGAAGGCAGTAGGCAATGGGCAGTGGGCAGTAGGGGCCCGCGTGCGCGGCGGAAAGCCGGCACTCTCTGTCAATGCCCGCAATCCTTCCCTGCTCCCTATTGCCTACTGCCAACTGCCATTTTCCGATGTTTGAAAAAGTTCTGATCGCCAATCGCGGCGAGATCGCGCTGCGCATTCACCGCGCTTGCCAGGAAATGGGCATCAAGACGGTGGCCGTGCACTCGACGGCGGATTCCGAAGCCATGCACGTGCGGCTTGCCGATGAGAGCGTCTGCATCGGCCCGCCGCCGGCGGCGAAGAGCTATCTGCATATTCCATCGATCATCGCGGCGGCTGAGATCACCGGCGCACAGGCGATCCATCCGGGCTACGGCTTTCTCTCCGAGAACGCCAAGTTCGCCGAGATCGTCACCCAGCACGGGATGACCTTCATCGGCCCGACCGCCGATCACATCCGTCTGATGGGCGACAAGATCGCGGCCAAGCAAGCGGCGATCGATACCGGCATGCCGGTCGTGCCGGGATCCGACGGCGCCATCAAAGACGAAGCCGACGCCAAAGCCAACGGCAAGCGCATCGGTTATCCGGTGCTGATCAAGGCGGCGGCGGGCGGCGGCGGGCGCGGCATGAAAGTGGCGCGCTCGGAAGACGAAGTGCTGGAGGCCTACAATACGGCGCGCGCGGAGGCCAAAGCCGCGTTCGGCAACGACGAAGTCTATATGGAAAAATATCTGACGCACCCGCGTCACATCGAAATCCAGGTCGTCGCGGATGGGCACGGCAATGTCATTCACTTGGGCGAGCGCGATTGTTCGCTGCAGCGGCGCCACCAGAAGGTGCTTGAAGAAGCGCCGTCACCGGCGCTCAACGCCGAAGACCGCGCGCGCATCGGCCAGATCACGGCGGACGCGATCAAGAAGCTTGGCTATCTGGGCGTCGGCACCGTTGAGTATCTGTTCGAAGACGGCGAGTTCTATTTCATCGAAATGAATACGCGTCTGCAGGTCGAGCACCCGGTGACCGAGATGATTACCGGCCTCGATCTGGTGCGCGAACAAATCCGCATCGCCGATGGCGCGCAACTTTCGGTGAAGCAGGAAAACGTCAAGTTCAACGGCCACGCCATCGAATGCCGCGTCAACGCCGAGAACCCGGCGACCTTCCGTCCGTCCCCCGGCACGATCACCGGCTATCACCCGCCGGGCGGCCTTGGCGTGCGTTTGGATAGCGCCATTTATGCCGGCTATTCAATTCCGCCCAATTACGACTCGCTCATTGGCAAGCTCATCGTCCACGGCCGCGACCGCGCCGAATGCTTGATGCGCTTGCGCCGGGCGCTGAACGAGATGGTGATCACCGGCGTCGAAACCACGCTGCCGCTCTTCCGCGATTTGATGAACGAGCCGGACGTGATCAACGGCGATTACTCGATCCACTGGCTTGAGAAGAATTTGAAAGCGAAGGCCGAAGAAGCGGGAGGCTAGGATATGCGCGCACTTTTGATTGCCATCGTTGCACTCGCCGCCGCCTGCTCGCCGCCTGCCGCCACGACGACGGAAGCGCCCGCAGCGCCGCCCTCGGCGCCAGCGGCGGACGCGGGCACACAACAACTGCTCAATGTCCTGACGCCAATCGTGGCGGCGGAGGTGGGCAAACCGGTCAGCTTGCGCGCCAACACGGTAAACGTCCGCGACGAATGGGCCTACGTCGATGCAGCGGTGCTGAACGGCGACGGTTCGCCGATTGACTGGACCACCACCAACCTCGCCAGCCGCTATGAAAACGGCGCCATGGATACGGGTGGCGGGCTGCACGCGCTGCTGAAGAATGAAGGCGGCGTTTGGGTCGTGCTGGAGCACGTGATCGCGCCGACCGATGTGGCGTGGATTGACTGGGCGGCGACCCACGGCGTGCCGCCGGACGTGCTGGGCTTGCCGTCGAACTGAAGTTAACGGCGCGTGAAGTGCGGCGCCGTGTTTGCAGAAGTGAGCCTCGCACTCGACCAAAGGCTCACGTTTCATGGCTCAACAATCTTTCGCCGGCCTCGCCGTGCTGATCGCGCTCACCTTCGCCATCATGGCGCTGCATGGTTGCGCCAGTCCGGCACAAAATGTTGCTGAAAACTACGGTCCCGCCATCATCGCGCCGCTTGAGCCGGAAGTTAGCACGCCTGAATTCCACGGCGCGCGCATCGGCGGCGACGCGCTGCGCTCGCGCCTGTCTTCGGACGACTAAATATACGAAGCGCCGGCGCCTAAGCCGGCGTGCGCGATCCCATCCAGGGCGAAGCGCTCCTGGCTTGCAGACAACGGCGCATCCCAGCGAGAACCTGCGCTGGCTGGGCTGACGCGGCGTGCGAACTTTGGCACACTGGCGCTCGTGAAGCCGTTCACACCCGAGGACCTGCTGGCTTGCTATAAGCGCGGCGTCTTTCCGATGGCGGAGAGCCGCGACGATGAGGGTTTCTTTATCGTCGATCCCGAATGGCGCTGCATCTTTCCGCTCGACAGCTTTCATGTGCCCAAGCGTCTCGCGCGCACGCTGCGGCAGGACAAGTTCACGTTCACCATCAATCGCGATTTCGACCGCGTCATCGACGGTTGCGCCGCGCCGGGCAAGGATCGCGAGGACACCTGGATCAATCCCGACATTCGCGCGCTCTATATGGAGCTGCACCGGCGCGGAACCGCGCATAGCGTCGAGACACGGATCGATGGCGAACTCATCGGCGGGCTCTATGGGGTTGCGCTCGGCGGCGCGTTCTTCGGCGAGAGCATGTTCTCGTGGGCGACGGACGCGAGCAAGGCGGCGCTGGTGCAGCTTGCGGCGCGGTTGCGGCGCGGTGGGTTCAAGCTGCTGGACGCGCAATTCATCACGCCGCATCTGGAGCAGTTCGGCGCGCAGACGCTGCCGCGGCGGATCTTTCAGGGATTGCTCGGCGTTGCCATGGATACGCACGGCGATTTTCGCGCGCTACCGGTGGAGACCACGGGTGTGGAGTTGGTGGAGATTTTGCGAGCCTAGCGATTCCCCTTCTCCCTTGCGGAGAAGGGGTTAGGGGATGAGGGGCGGAGAGCGAGACGCGCTGTTCGCCTCAAACAGCGCGCTCGTATCTCCGCCCCTCACCCGCCGCTTCGCGGCGCCCTCTCCGCAAGGGAGAGGGCTGTCTGAGTTATTTCGCGATCACTTCCGCGCCGCCCATGTACGGCACAAGCGCCGTTGGCACTTTGATGCTGCCGTCGGCCTGCTGGTAGTTTTCCATCACCGCGACGAGCGTGCGGCCGACGGCGAGGCCGGAACCGTTCAGCGTGTGCACGAATTCGGTCTTGCCATCCTTGTTGCGGAAGCGCGCATTCATGCGGCGGGCTTGGAAATCGCCGCAGTTCGAGCACGAGCTGATTTCGCGGTATTTGCCTTGGCTGGGCAGCCAGACTTCGAGGTCGTAAGTCTTGCGCGCGCCGAAACCCATGTCGCCGGTGCAGAGTAGCATGGTGCGGAACGGCAGTTCGAGGCGCTTCAGGATTTCCTCGGCGCAGCGCACCATGCGCTCGTGTTCTTCGTGGCTTTGCTCGGGCGTCGTGATCGACACCATCTCCACTTTGCGGAATTGATGCTGTCGGATCATGCCGCGCGTGTCCTTGCCGGCGGCGCCCGCTTCGGCGCGGAAGCAGAGCGTATCGGCTGTCATCCGCAAGGGCAGCGGCGCTTCGTCGAGGATTTGCCCGCGCACCAAGTTCGTGAGCGCGACTTCCGCGGTTGGGATGAGCCAGAAATCTTCGCGCGTGGGCGCGGTTTCGAGGATTTCATTCAAGAGCTGCGTCGGCTTCACGTTGCCGCCACGCTTTTCGAACTCGTCGTCAAAGCGCGCCAGCGCTTCGTTCAGGAGTTCCTGGCGGCTCACGGTGCGCGCGGCGGTGAACTGATCGTCGACGAATTTCGGCAATTGGCCGGTGCCGAACATCACGTGGTCTTTGACCAGGAGCGGCGGATTCACTTCGGTGTAGCCGTGTTCGCCAGTTTGGATGTCGAGCATGAACGCGGCTAACGCACGCTCCAGCCGCGCCAACTGGCCGCGCAGCACGACGAAGCGTGCGCCCGAGAGACGGGCGGCGGCCTCGAAATCCATCATGCCGAGCGCTTCGCCCAGCGTGACGTGATCGGCGGTGAGATCGAGCGCCGGCGGGTTGGCGCCCGATTGAATGTACCAGCGGCGAACCTCGACGTTGCCGTGCTCGTCGGCGCCGTCGGGCGTATCGACGGCTGGCAGGTTCGGGATCGAGGCCAGCAGGTCGTCTCGCTCTTTCTGCCACTTGGCCTCATCGACGCCGGTTTCTTCGATGCGCAGCTTCAGCGCCGCCACCTGCTCCATTAGGCGCGCGGCTTCGGCTTCATCCTTCTTGGCCTTGGCCGCGCCGATCGCTTTTGAGGCCGCGTTGCGTTGGGCTTCGGCTTCCTGTTTGGCGGTCGAGGCCATTCTGAGCTTGGCGTCAAAGTCGACGATCTTCTTGGCCATGGGCGGCAGGCCACGGCGCGCCCAAGCGGCGTCGTACAGGTCAGGGTTTTCGCGGATGGCGCGGATATCGTGCATGGGCGGGCTTTAGCGGAAGCCGCGCCGAAGCGCTACGGGGCGGGCGGCGTGACGGCGCTCGCGGCCTCAAGCTTTTCGCGACGCGCGCGGCCAGCTTCAATGGCAGCCACAATCCAAATTGAGATTTCGTAGAGTGCATAAACCGGCGCGGCCATGACGAACATTGAGATGAGGTCGTTCGGCGTCACCAAGGCCGCAAAGGCCGCGATGCCGACGATCGCGTAGCGGCGGCCTTTCCTCAGCAACGAAGCCGAAACAACCCCGATGCGACCGAGCAGCGAAAGCACCACCGGCAATTGAAACATGAGGCCAAACGCCAGCACCAATGTGGTGACCAGCCCCATGTATTCCTCGACCTTCGGCAAATAGCGAACGTGCACCGGGCCGCTCGTAACTTGCTGGCTCAGCGCAAATTGCAGAGCGTACGGCATCGCGAAATAAAAGACGAAGGACGCGCCGAGCGCGAACATGACCGGCGCGGCGATCAAGAATGGCGCCGCCGCGGCGCGCTCCTTGCGATAGAGGCCTGGCGCGATGAATGCGTAGGCCTGCCAGGCGATCACTGGGAACGCCAGGATGATGCCGCCAAACAGAGCGATCTGCATTTTGACGGAGAAGAAGCCGAACGCGCCGGTGTTGATCAGTTCGACTGATTGATTGGCTGTGTTCGGGTCAAGCGCCGCCATGGCCGCCTGAAATGGCTCAACCAAAAACAGGAACAGCCTGTCGGCGAAAAAGAAGCAAATGGCGACGCCGACGACAACGCACAGCAGCACGCGCATCAAGCGATCGCGCAACTCCGCCAAGTGATCGAGCAAAGGTGCACGCGAGGCTTCGATTTCCTCGTCGTCGCTCAGAGGTGATTTCTTGTCCGTGGCCAAGCTCACGGCGCGCTCCGCACGATCGGCGCCACGTCCGCGTGTTCGGGAACGCCTGCTAGCGACGCCGGATACTCTTCCTTGGACCGCGGGTCTTCAGACCCGCTTCCTTCTTCGGCCGTTGGCTGCGGGTCTTCAGACGCGCCTGTTTGCTCTGGCAGCGGTTGCGGGTCTGAAGACCCGCGGTCCAAAGGTTCGGAAGGTGTCACTGCACTCGGCGGAATCGCTGGTTGCGATTTTATGCCGGCGTAGTCTTCGAGTGTGGGCAGCGGCTTGGAGAGTTCGCTACGGATTTCTTGCAGCGAGGATGTGCGCCGCAGCGCGTCGACTTCCTTCTTCAGCTCATCCAACTCCGCCTGACGCGCGAGTTCATCGAAGCCGGTGCGGAATTCTTGAGCCATACCGCGCAGCTTCGCCGTCCACTTACCGAGCTTGCGGAACAGAAGCGGCAAGTCCTTCGGCCCTACCACCACGAGGGCGAGGATGCCGAGAATGACAATCTCGTTGAAGCCGAGGCTTGGAAGCATGAGCGGCTAATCCCGCGCGCCGGAACTTACTGCGCGCGGTCCTGATTGGATTGGTCGCGCACTTGAGCTGGCGGCGGCTCGGGCGGCGCAGCCGGCTTGTCGCCTTCGGCGAGGCCCTTGCGGAAGCCGCTCACGCCCTTGCCGAGATCTTCCATCAGGCTCGAAATCCGGCCCGGACGGCTGAACAACAGGAACGCCAGCCCCAGCACGATCAGGAGCGGAATAAGGCCAGGCATATGCATCGAACGGGTACTCCAAACTTGGCGAGATGCGCCGGGAGGGGCGCGCCTTAGCTTTCGTCTTCCAAATGATCCACGAAAAAGCTTGCCGCGTCGTCACCTTGCGACAGTGGTTCTTCGTCGCTGGCCATGTCCTCGCTCGGGCGCGGCACGTCAATGGCCTGCGCGGCCCGGGGATCGAGGAGGCCCAGAGCCTTCAGATCGTCCTTGCCCGGCAGAGCGTCAAGCGAAGCCAGGCCGAACTGGCTGAGGAAGGCGTCAGAGGTGCCGAACGTGAGCGGGCGGCCTGGCGTGCGGCGCCGGCCCCGGGGGCGAATCCAGCCGATCTCCAGCAGCAGCTCCATCGAACCGCGCGAGAGGCTGACGCCCCGGATGTCCTCGATTTCGGCCCGCGTGACCGGCTGGTGGTATGCGATAACCGCAAGCGTCTCCATCGCGGCTTTCGGGAGCTTGCGGGGCGCTTCGCGGGTTTCGGCAAACAGGCTCGATAAATCGGGCGCGGACTGGAAGCGCCACGCGCCCCCTGCCTCGATCAGCTGGACTCCGCGCTCGGCATAGTCAGCTTTCAGCTTCATCAGCACGGCGGCGACATCGACGGCGGGGCCGAGCTTTTCGCCGAGCGCCTTGGCGGTGAT